>JAWWPH010000343.1:0-6982 GCA_033850875.1 Nocardioidaceae bacterium
GGCGACCGGCGCGCGCGGCGGCGCGGCCGTAGGCGGCGTCAGTACGGACCAGTGAGGCCGCCCACGACATGGCCGACGTCGTCGTCCGGTTGTGCTCGGCGATCGCGATACGCAGGTCCGGCTCGTCGACGAGCCGGGCGATCCACGACACCATGTCGGCGTCGGACTTCGCCAGATAGCCGTTACGGCCGTGGGTCACGAACTCCCCGACACCGCTGCCCGCCACGGCGACGACCGGGAGCCCGACGGACCTGGCTTCGAGGGCCGCGAGACCGAAGGACTCCAACGGCGCCGGGGCGACATAGACGTCGGAGGCGGCGAGCGTCTCCAGTACCGCCGCTCCGTCCAGCCGGCCGGTCAGCCGGACGGCGTCGGACAGCCCGCCCCGGCGGATCGCGCGCACCACGGCAGCGCGCTTCTTGCCGTCGCCGACCATGGTGAGGTGTACCGGCTCAGCCGTCAT
Source organism: Nocardioidaceae bacterium (assembly GCA_033850875.1). Taxonomy (GTDB): domain Bacteria; phylum Actinomycetota; class Actinomycetes; order Propionibacteriales; family Nocardioidaceae; genus DASQEH01. The sequence goes on from JAWWPH010000343.1 coordinate 464, forward strand.
CCGGCGGACCCGCGCGAACATGCGCAGCAGGGGCAGCGGTCGCTTCAGCCGGGTGAGCCGCATCGTGCTGACCAGGCGTACCGGGCTCCCCGGGGCGCGCTGCGGTGTGGCGGGACGCGCATCGACGTCCCCGGCGTTGGGGAGCACGCCGACGGTCGAGCCGCGGGGCAACCACCGGCGTACCGTCTCGGCGGCGACCTCGCTGACCGCCGTCCAGGTCACGGGGGCGGAGCGGAGTCCGAAGGCCGCAGCCGATGCGGCCGGGAGCGGGCCGAGCCCGGTCCACAGCGAGTGCACGGTGACGAGCGTCGGCATGCCCCTGCGGCTGGCGTACGAGGCGAGCGTGCTGGCGAGCGGGGACACCGATGAGACGTGGGCATGGATGACGTCGAAGCGTCCGAGGTCGAGGCGTACCGCGGCGGCGAGGCTCGGCAGCCGCAGGACCGTCACGTCTGCGGTCGGGTCGACGACCTCCACCCGGTCCTGCGACATGGCCGTGAAGGTCAGCACGGTGACCTCGTCGCCGCGTGCCGCCTGCTGCCGTGCGACGTCCGCGACGTGCAGCTCGATCCCGCCCAGTGCCGGCAGGTAGACGTCGCTTACGTGAGCGATGCGCACGCCGGTCTCCTCAGCTCGTTCGTCGGCCCGCCGCGGTTGTGCCACACCCAGCCCGCCAGCACGGCCCCGCCGACCGGTATCTCCATGACGACCACGAACGCCCGGTACAGCAGCACGCCCGCCACCGCCTGGGTCGGGTCCAGACCCGTCGCGATGAGCCAGGCGACGGTGCCCGCCTCGGCGACGCCGGCACCGCCTGGCGTCAGCGGGACCACCGTGCCGAGCCGCTCGATGGCCGCGGCCGCGACGATGGTCGAGACGGGGACGACGAGCCCGACAGCTCGCAGGGAGACACCCAGCAGCACGACCTGTGCGCCTGTGTACGCCATGCTGCCCGCGAGCAGCCACGCCCAGCGCCGGCGTACGATCGCCACGATCTGGGTGCCGGACCCCGCGAGGAAGGCCTCGACCCTGCGCAGCCACCGGTGGCGCGCCGGCGGCGCGCTCGGCGGGCGGTAGGACAGCCACACGGCGGTGGCAGCCCCTGCGGCGAGCAGCCCAGCGCAGACGATGGCCGTGCACCACAGGACCATGGGCACCTGGACGGACGCCGCCACGAGGCAGCCGACGGCGACGACGGGAAGGACGAGCTTCATCAAGACGGCGAGCGCGTTCGTGACGGTGGAGAACGCGACGAACGCCGCGTTGCTGTGCCCCCAGCCCTTCAGCATGCGCCAGTTGAGCGCCGTCGCGACGGCACCGCCCAGCGGGATCGCGTTGGCCACCGCACTTCCGGTGAGGTTGACCGTGAGCGTGCGGAGGGCGCCGAGGCCCGGCATGGCCGACGACAGCACGACGCAGTACATGACCAGCCCACCGGCCCAGATGAGGGCCAGGAGGGCGAGGTGCCCGACGCCCACGTCGCCGACGACCTGCGCCACGGCGCCGAACGCGACACCGGCGACCCCGTGATCGACCACCCAGGCACCGGTCGCGAGCATCGCCACGGCGAGCACGAGACGCAGCCACCAGCTGCGTCGTTCCGTCACCGCGGACACCTCAGGACCCTCTTTCTCGTTCGACGCTGTCGTCGCTCTCGACGCTAGGCTCGATCGAGTGACGATCCGTGCCACCGCAGGTGAACGGACGGTTAAAAACCTCGAGGGAAACCAGGAGCCCGGGTGCGACGACGGATTCTGGGCGTTGCGGTGGTCGCAGTCATTATCGCAGAGCTCATCTTCGCGGTGCCACTAGCAATCGCCGTACAGCGGCTTTTGGTTTCCGGGCAGCGCGAGGAGCTCGAGCGCGAGGCGTTGCGGACGGCGGTCGTCGTGTCGCGGACGCCGGTTCACCGATGGCCCGGCCTCGACCTCAGCGCCGAGTCCCACGGCAGCGTCGCGCTGTACGACACCGGGGGGAGGCGCGTCGCGGGCAGTGGCCCGGCCGTCGCAGACCCTCTCGTGCTCAAGGCAGAGCACGGTGGACTCGCCCAGGGGAACACGGCCAATGAGGAGGTCTCCGTCGTGCCGGTCTTCTCCACGGGCCAGGTCGTGGGAGTCGTCCGGGCGTCCGACTCCCGCGGCCTGCTCACTGCCAGCGTGTGGGCGGGTTGGACGGGCATGTTGGTGCTGGCCGTTGTGGCGGCGTTCATCGCGGCGGCCCTGGCACGCCGGCAGGCGCGCCGCCTCACGGAGCCGTTGCTGCGGCTCGAGCACGGCGCGGAGGAGCTGGGATCCGGGAACTTCGCGGTCACGGTGCCGCCGAGCGACGTGGGCGAGATCGACCGGGCGGCGGGCGCGCTCAACCGGACCGCCACCCGCCTCGGCGACCTGATGGCGCGGGAGCAGAACTTCGCGGCGTACGCGTCGCACCAGATCCAGACCCCGCTGACCGCCCTGCGACTCTCCCTGGAGGCCGCCCTCGCGGACCCGCGGTCCGATCCGCGTGCCACCGTGGGCGACGCGCTCGCGACGGTGGACCGGCTGGCGGGCACGGTCGACGACGTGCTGATGCTGACCCGTGACCCCGACCGCGCGACGCGCGGACCCCTCGATGTGCGCGCCCTGCTCGCCGAGGTGGAGGCGCGGTGGAGGCCGGCCCTCGCCACTGCGGGCCGCGAGCTGAAGGTGGTGGTGGCTGAGGATGCCCCTGGGTGCTCCGCCTCGGTCGCTGCCGCTCGACAGGTCCTGGACGTGCTCGTCTCGAACGCGTTGACCCACGGGCATGGAACGGTGAGCATCGTCGCCCGCGACGCCGGCGGGGCGCTGGCCCTCGACGTCGCCGACGAAGGCAGCACGAAGGGCCGCAACCTCGTACAGGCCTCGGCGACGGGATGGCCGAGCGGAGCGAGCAGCGCCGTGACGACGAACGGCCGGCGTGCACTCGGTATCGGTCTCGCTCAGGGTCTCACCGCCGGGGAGGGTGGGCGGCTGCTGCACGCCTGGACCTCGGACACGACCCGCTTCACCGTGCTGCTGCCGAGCGACTTGGGCGAGGACGAGGCGGTCGAGGACGGCCCCGGTGAGCCAGGGGCCACTTCGTAAGGCCCTCGTCGGGTGCGCTCGTCGGGGCCGGAGCGGGGCCGCGGTTCGTGCGGTCTCGGGCGCCGTGCGGGCTACGCGTCGCCTGCGCCGAGGGGCTCGTCCATCGAGCTCGCGTGCCAGAGGTAGTCGATCTGCTGCTGCTTGCGCATGATGACGTGCTCGAGCAGGTGCTCGAGTGCCTCGCTTCGCGCCTCCTGCCCCGAATGCGGGATGACGCCGTGGAGGGCGGACACGGTCGCCACCTCGTGCTCGAGCAGCGACCGGAGCGCGGGCCCGGCGTCTGTGGACACGTCGATCGCCGGGGTGTCGATCACGACGCGCCCGCCGAGGGCGGACAGCTTCTCGATCAGCTGGTAGCTGTCGGCGAGCTCGGCGAGTACGAACTCGCGCAGGCTCTGCTTGATCGCTGCACCTCCGACGCCGCGTACCGTGCCGGCCATCACCGCCATCGTCAGGACGCTCTGCGCCTGCAGGCTGATCGCGTCCGCGAGCGTTTCGTGCACCTTGTCGAGATCCATCGAGTCAGACATGGGGCGTCCCTTCCGAGAGTGCGGGCCCGCCTCGGCCGGTACGGCGGGTGGTCAGTCTGGCCGACGGGTGCGATCGGCGCACGGCGGGGCCAGGTCAGACGGACCGTGCGTCGAGCATCCGCGCGAAGGTGCCCACGGCAAGGGCTCCCGCGACCGCGAGGCCGGACATGGTGGTGGCAATCACCACGAGGTCCCTCGTCGACCCTCCGGGCCGTACGCCGAACGAGACGAAGATGAACGCGGCAATCACAAGCCCGACCAGCAGAGCGAGCGGGTGGGACCTGGGGGTCCGGCGGGGATCCGAGGGCTCCACCACCGAGATCGTCGCCAGCACGGCCAGACCCCAGACGAGCGGGACGAGCAGTCCTCCGATCACGTCACTGGGGTAGTGCCAGGTGTTGACCACGGTCCCGACGCCGATGACCGCCACGCACACGGATCCGGCGAGTTCCACCAGCCAGCGCGACGAGCGCGGCGCCACGAGCAGGACCGCAAGCACCAGCGAGGTGACGACGGTCGTATGGCCACTGGGGAACGAGTTCGTCACGCCGTAGCCGAAGTCCGGGCGGCTGAGTACGACCTTCTTCAGCAGCTCGGTCGTGATGTTGGCGCCCGCGACCTCGACGAGGGCTCCGGCCGCCAGCAGCCAACGCCGGCGGATCGCGGCGATCACGACACACGCCCCGGACACCAGCACGATGAGGCCGCTGGTGATCCAGTCCAGCACGTTGGCCACGGCCGCCCGGGTGCGCCAGGCCTGCCCGACATGGTCGATGGCCACTTGATCCAGGCGCTGGCCGGTCCCGGTACGGACGAAGACGAGGTACGTGGCGACGAATGCCGCCACCGCCAGCGCGATCATCCCGACGGCTCGTGCGACGCCCGCCGTATGCGGTCGCCAGCCCGACTCGGCCCCCGGATCTCGTTGCAGGGGATGTGCCCCGGTTGTCACGCTCGCCCCTCTGCTGTTCCGCCCGGACTCCGTCCGCGCTTGCTCGTGAACATCCAAGCGTGCCCTATTTGTCTGAGAGCGTGCTTAAGGCCCCGCGGGACGCGGCGCACATATCGGCTCGACCGGGCGCAAATGCTCCCTCGACCGGGCGGGAATGCTCGCTCGAGTGGGCGGCAACGGTGGCTGACCTCGACCCGCCGCCGGTACCGGCCCTCGACCTGAATCTTCTGACCTCTCGGCGCAAGTATGTGACTCTTCGACGGGAAGCAACTGACCTCTCGACGGGAAGCAACTGACCTCTCGATGGGGAGTTCGTGAGCCTCGGCGGCGGTGCAGGCGTCACGCCGGCGCTGCCTCGGACTCGCCGTGCCACGACTGCCACAGGGCCGCATACGAGCCCTCGTTCGCGATCAGCTCGTCGTGCGAGCCCAGCTCCGAGATCCTTCCGTCCTCGACGACCGCCACCCGGTCCGCGTCGTGCGCGGTGAAGAGCCGGTGCGCGATCGCGATCACGGTCCGCCCGTGCAGCACGGCCGCGAGTGACCGCTCGAGATGTCTCGCGGAACGGGGATCGATCAGCGAGGTCGCCTCGTCCAGGACCAGCGTGTGCGGGTCGGCGAGCACCAGCCGAGCCAGCGCCAGCTGCTGCGCCTGCGCCGGTGAGAGCGCGAGCCCACCGGAGCCGATCCGCGTGTCGAGGCCGTCAGGAAGCGCCTCGGCCCACTCCAGCGCGTCCACGGCTTCCAGTGCACCGCGCATCCGGGTGTCCGACACGAGGTCGTCGAGGGCCAGCGCCAGGTTGTCGCGGACGGTACCCACGAAGACGTGGTGCTCCTGCGTGACCAGCGCGACGTGGCCGCGCAGCTCGTCGAGGGGCAGCTCGGTCATCCCGACGCCTCCGACGGTGACGGTGCCCTCGCGGGGCGGGTGGATCCCCGCCAGCAGCCGGCCGAGGGTCGACTTGCCCGCACCCGACGGCCCGACCATGGCGATCCGCTCGCCGGGGTCGACGTGCAGGTCGACGCCGTGCAGCACGTCACGGTCGACGTACGCGAACCGGACTCCCGCTGCGTCGATCTCCTCGCCTGCGGGACGGCGCCCGGTCACCTCCCGGTCGTCGGGCACCTGGGCGACGCCGAGCAGCCGGGCGAGCGACGCGGTCCCCATCTGCAGCTCGTCGAGCCAGGAGATGAGCCGGTCGACCGGGTCCACGAGCGCCTGAACGTACAGGGTCGCGGCCGTCACGTCGCCGAGCGATGCCTGTCCGCGGGTGTGGAGCCAGCCGCCGACGAGGAGCGTGACCACCGTCGGGAGCAGGTAGCCGATCTCGACCGCCGGGAACCACACCGTACGCAGGTAGAGGGTGTACCGCTCGGCCGCGTACGACTCGGCGACGTCGGCGTCGATGCGGCGCACCCGCCGCGCCTCGAGGCCCAGCGCCTCGACGGTACGGGCACCCTCTGCCGTCTCGGCGAGGCTGGCGTTGATGGCGCCGTACGATGCCGACTCCCGCAGGTACCCGTCCTTCGCCCGCTTCAGGTACCAGCGGGTCGCGACGTAGAGCAGCGGGACGCCCAGAACCAGAGGAACGAGCACCCACACCCCGACCAGCAGGCAGGCACCGATCGAGAAGACGGTCGTGACGACCGCGATCATCGTCTCGGGGACGGCGAAGCGGACCGAGAAGCCGAGCGTCTCGACGTCGCGGGAGCTGCGGGTCATCAGGTCGCCGGTTCCAGCCCTCTCGACCGTGCCGATCGGCAGCCGCAGCGACCGCGCCACGAAGTCCTCGCGCAGCTCGGCCAGCACCAGCTCGCCGAAGGTGTACGAGACGTAGCGGGCGTACCGCGTCAGTACCGTCTGCGCGATCAGGAACGCGGCAACCGCAAGGATCGTCTTGTCCACCGTCGAAACGGTCGTGCCGGTCGCGACGTCC
>JAWWPH010000511.1:0-4567 GCA_033850875.1 Nocardioidaceae bacterium
GCTGCGAGGTCCAGGTACTCCGGACCGTCCCCGAGAAGACGTACGGCTTCCTGCCCCGTGGTGCGTTCACCATTCTGGAGGCGTACCTGCGCGCGCTTCGGGGGGCCGAGCGCTTCATCTACCTCGAGAACCAGTTCCTGTGGTCGCCCGAGATAGCCGACGTCCTGGTGGACAAGCTGCGGCATCCGCCACGCGACGACTTCCGCGTCCTGCTGCTGCTCCCCGCCAAGCCGAGCAACGGTGCCGACACCACCCGCGGCCAGCTGGGCCGGCTCCTCGACGCGGACGGCGGCGCCGGGAGGCTCCTGGCCACCACCATCAGCGGACACGGCGGCGGCGAGTCGGTCCAGGTGTACGTGCACGCCAAGGTCGCCGTCATCGACGACCGATGGCTCACGGTGGGCTCGGCGAACCTGAACGAGCACTCACTCTTCAACGACACGGAGATGAACGTGCTCACGTGCGACCCCGGCCTGGCCCGCGACACCAGGCTTCGACTCTGGTCCGAGCACACCGAGCGCCCCGTCGACGAGCTCGAAGGCGAGCCGTGGCGCGTCATCGACGAGGTATGGCGCCCGACGGCCGAGGCGCAGGCGAGGCTGGACACGACGCACCAGCCCCGAACGCACCGGCTCTCGCTTCTCGCCAGCGTCTCGCGGCGCACCGACCGGCTGCAGGGACCGATGTCAGGGCTGCTCGTCGACGGCTAGCGCCGGTTCCGCGCTCGTCGACGGCTAGCGCCGGTTCCGCGCGATCAGGACGAGCAAGAGCACCACCAGCACGATGAGGGCGATCCTGATCCAGGAGTGCCCGCCCCCGAGGAAGAACAGTCTCAGGGGCGCATGGACCCTACCCGGCCCGAAACGACGCGCTAGGTGCTGCATCCGCCCAGTCTCGCCGGTAGTCCGAGCCCGACCAAGCCGGTACGCCGACCTCGACCGGGTCTCACGTGCTGCCCGCGGGCTCGCTCGCCCCGGCCTGGACCGGCCATAGGTACGGCAGGTCGTCAGGTACGCCCGGAAAGCGCTCCGCGTAGACCGCCGGATCCTTGCGGACGAGGTTCGACTGGTGCGACACGTGCAACGGCGGGTGCCCGAGCCAGGCTGGAGCGCCCACTGACCGCGCTACGCCCGACTCGAGCAGGAGCCCCGTCGTCTTGGCGCTGCAGGTGTCGCGGAAACCGCGGCGCACCCACTCGGCGCAGACGGCCTGCTGGTAGTCGTCCAGCAGCGGCTCGAACCCCCGCCACATCAACACGACGGGATGTGTCCGCCACCCCTTCGGCGTGTAGGGCTCGATGACCCCACGGCCGTTGTCCCACCGCAGCCCGAGCAGGACCTGCATGACCTGCAACGTCTCGACGCGCTGCTTGCCGAGACGGCGGCTGTCGAGGACGGTCGCCGTACGGTCGAAGTCGGCGTACGGCAGGAACGTCTGGATAGGTGCCTTACCGTGTCGTCGAGGTCGCCGTCCGGCCGAGTGCCAGGCCGAGAGCGATCATGCCGACGCCGAGGAGCAGGTGCAGCCAGTTGTCCGCGTTGTTGACCGGGACGAAGTTGGCGCTGCTGGCCTTGTCGATGACGAGTCCGTAGATCCACAGCACCAGGTAGATCACCCCGCCGCCGACGAGGTACCCGCGAGCAGCGGACGGCGCGGCGCGGCCCGCAGCGATGCCCGCCAGGCCGAAGAGCAGATGCACGATGTTGTGCAGGATGGACACCTGGAAGACGCCGAGGAGCTTGGCTCCCGAGCCGTGACCAGCGAAGCCCAGGTCTCCGTAGTGGGTGGTGATCCCGGGGACGAAGCCCAAGATGCCCACCAGGACGAAGACAACCCCGACGATCATGGCCGCGGTGTTCACGAGCGACGGGCTCCGGCGGATCGTGGACGTTGATGACGCTGACATGACGAACTCCTACGTTGCGTGAGGACCGAACAGTGCCTCAGTACCCAGAACCGACCCCCTTACGCATAACCTTAGGTCCGTTCATGCATAGGTTAGCGGCGTGAGCCGCCTGAGTGACGCCTTCGGGTCAGTCGTGCTCGCCGACGCCGGTCGCGAACTCTCGCACGCGCAGCGGGCCGCCGGTGCCCGGGTCGAGCGGGGGTGTCGGGTGCCCGGCGCCGCGCTGCAGACCCTTGATGAGCTCCTGAACGGCCTGCGCCGCCGACATCTGGGGCTGCCATCCCAGCTCGGCCTTCGCTCGTGCGTTGGACATCACCGGGAGGCGCATCAGGGCGTCGAAGAGGTCAGGCGCCGCAGGAACGGCATGCACCGTCCACGCGGCTCGCAGCGCCGTCTTCACGAGCCCGGGCGGCACCGTGACGGGTCTGGCGCCGAGAAGACCCGCCAGATCGTCGCCGTCGAGGACCTCGTCGGCACACAGGTTGAAGGCGCCCCGGACGTCCGAGACGACAACGGCGGCGAACGCCCGGCCGAGATCGCCGGCGTGCACGGTCTGCAGCAGCAGGCCGGCGGGCACCGGCAGCACCGGAAGCAGCCCGGGCCGGACCAGACTCCCAGGCACCAGGGGGCCCCCGAAGAGCCGGCGCTGCTGGCTCGCCGCCCTCTCCTGGAACACAAAGGCCGGGCGCATCCGGACCACCCGGCAGGTGGGCACCCTGGCCTCGACCCCGTCGAGCAACCGCTCGACGTAGGCCTTCTCCCGCGTGTACGCCGCGGAGGACGTGCCATGGGTGGGCCACGACTCGTCGACGGCCTCGCTGCTCGTCCGCGGTGAGTACGCCGCGATCGACGAGGACACCACCAGCGCCCCGACGCCACACCGCTCGACCGCCTCGAACAGTCGTACGGAACCGAGGACGTTGTTCGCCCACGTCTCCTCGGGGCGGTGGCTCGGATGGAACAGCCAGGCGAGGTTGACGACGGCGTCCGCGCCGTCGATCAACGGGTCCAGGGCGTCCTGCCTGATGTCCGCCGATCGCCACTCCACCCGCGGCTCGCCGAACCTGCCGGCCTCGTCGGGCAGCCGCCGGGCCACAGCAACGACCGCTGTCACGTCAGGTTGCTCGAGCAGCGCCTCGATCGTTGCGGTCCCGACGTTGCCGCTCGCTCCGATGACCACCACTCTCATCCGCTGGTCGTACCCGCGCGCCGGGTGCACAAACGCGGCCGGGCAGTCGCCGTTTGTGCCTGTACGCCTCCGGGTACGGCTGGGCTTGACTGCCGATCTGGAGGAGGTCTCGATGAGTGGTGCTTACCCGCGACTTGCCGTCGTCACTGGAGCAGACTCGGGGATGGGCCGAGCGACGGCCCATCTGCTCGCCACGGAAGGCTTCGATCTGGGCATCACCTTCCACACCGACTCCGACGGTGCGCTGGGCACGAAGGAGGAGGTCGAGCGCCGCGGCGGACGCTGCTTCGTCGCGCAGCAGAACCTCGCTTCCGCCGAGGCTGCCGCTCCGCTCGACGACCTGATCGGCCGGTTGGGTGGGCTCGGGGTGCTCGTGAACTGTGCCGGGACCGGACAGAGCGAGCCCGTCATGTCGGTCGGATACGAGCGCTGGCGGCAGGTCGTCGCCACCGACCTCGACGGTCCTTTCCTGTGCGCCCAACGAGCGGCGCGGACGATGATCGAGGCGGGCCACGGCGGGCGCATCATCAACGTGACGAGCGTCCACGAGCACGTCCCCCGCCTCGGCGCGGCAGCGTACTGCGCAGCGAAGGCAGGGCTCGGGATGCTGACCAAGGTGATGGCGCTGGAGCTCGCCGAGCACGGCATCACGGTCACCTCGGTCGCCCCCGGGGAGATCTCGACGCCGATGACCGGACAGGACGAGTCCGACGCGTACGACGAGGAGCGGCCCGGCAACCCGCTCGGACGACCCGGGCACGTCAACGAGGTGGCGTCGGTGATCGCCTTCCTCGCCTCTCCGCGTTCGTCGTACGTCACCGCGACATCGATCGTCGTCGACGGCGGCCTGACCAGCATGGCGGCCCACGGGCACGACATGGCCACGGCCGGGTGGCGGGAGGTCTGAGCGCGCGCAACCCGCGACGGTCAGCGGGCACAGGGCGCGCCGAGAGGGCGCGGCCGTAGGACCCGCGACTCAGCGCGGGGGCGAGAGGCGGCGGTCCGCCAGCAGTGGCACGTCCGGGTCCCAGCGCGTGCCGTCGGCGGCGTCGCGCCGCCTCCTCGCGATGGCGCTGAGCGATTCGAGGACCACCCGGTTCGCGAGGGCGACCGTGATCTCGGCGCAGTCGTAGGGCGGACTGACCTCGACCACGTCGACGCCCACCACCGGCAGCTCCAGGCAGATCCGGCGCACCGCGTCGAGCAGCTCGCGAGCAGACAGTCCACCGGGCTCCGGCGTGCCGGTGCCCGGCGCGTGACCCGGGTCGCAGACGTCGATGTCCACGGACACGAAGACCCCGTCGCACTCGTCGGTGGCGATCGCGAACGCCTCGGTCAGGCACTCGTCGAGGCCCCGACGGCCGATCTCGGTCATCTCGTACGACCGCATCGACTGCTCGGCCATCCATGCCAACGTCGCGGGCGGCGGCCAGTACCCCCGCAGGCCGATCTGCAGGAAGCGGTCGCCACGG
>JAWWPH010000372.1:0-5229 GCA_033850875.1 Nocardioidaceae bacterium
CGGCGCTCAGGTGGCGTCGAAGTCGTACGGGGGCGGCTCGTCCTTGTCCAGCGGCCGGTGGCCGTCGCGCTGGGGTGTGTCGTCGTCGAGATCGAGGTCGTCGAGAATGTGCTTCTGGACCAGGGCCCGTGGGCTCAGGTCGCGGAAATCGATGTCCTTGAACTCCGGCCCGAGCTCATCGGTGAGCTGAGTCCTGGCCTGGTTGACGGTCACGCGAAGCTGCTTCACCAGCCGGGCGGCCTGCCGCGCCACGTCGGGCAGCCGGTCGGGGCCGAAGACGAACAGCGCCACCAGCGCCAGCACCATCAGCTCCGGGATCCCGACGTCGAACACGGCTAGCTCACCATCCGCAGGTCAGCGCCCTGCAGGCGAGAGGCCGAGCTGCAGGCCGGCCAGCCCACGGCCTCGAGACATCAGGGAGTCGGCGACCGACGCCAGCGCGACCGCCGCCACCGAGTCGGGCGCCTCGGCGACGATCGGACGTCCGACGTCACCGCCCTGGCGGAGCCGGGGGTCGAGCGGGATGCGGCCGAGCACGGGCACGTCGTAGCCGAACCGCGCTGACAAGGTCGCGGCGACGGTGTCGCCGCCGCCGGTCCCGAAGACGTCGATCGTGTGCTCGGGACCGCAGTGGGGGCAGACGAGATAGCTCATGTTCTCGATCACGCCGGCGACGTGCTGGTTCATCATCGACGCCATGGTTCCTGCGCGCTCGGCCACCTCCGAAGCCGCCGACTGGGGAGTGGTCACGACCACGACCTCCGAGTTGGGCAGGTGCTGGCCGACGGAGATCGCCACGTCGCCGGTCCCGGGGGGAAGGTCGAGCAGCAGGACGTCGAGGTCGCTCCAGTACACGTCGCTGAGCATCTGGACCAGCGCCCGGTCGAGCATCGGGCCGCGCCACGCGATCACCTGGTCGCGGCGGGGCTTCAGCATGCCGATACTGATCACGCTGAGGCCCTGTACGGGCACCGGCATGATCATCTCCTCGACCTGCGTCGGCCGCTCGTCGGCGACGCCGAGCATCGCCGGGATCGAGTGCCCGTAGACGTCGGCGTCGAGGATGCCCACCTTGCGGCCGGCACGCACCATCGCCAGGGCCAGGTTGACCGTGACGGACGACTTGCCGACGCCGCCCTTGCCCGAGGCGATCGCGAGCACCTTCGTCAGCGAGTCGGGCCGGGCGAACGGGATCTCCTTCGCGGGCTGGCCGCCCCGCAGCTGCGTCTGCAGCTGCGACCGCTGCTCGGCGGACATGACGTCGAGCGTGACCCGTACTCCGGCAACTCCCGCCACGCGTCCCACCGCATGCGTCACGTCGCGTGTCAGGGTGTCCTTCATCGGACATCCCGAGACGGTGAGGAGGACGGTCACGGCGACTGTCGCGTCCGGCCCGATCTCGACGTCGCGCACCATCCCCAGCTCGGTGATCGGCCGCCGGATCTCCGGGTCGTTGACGGTCGCGAGGGCAGCATGGACGTCCTCGAGGAGCGGAGCGGTCATGACCCCAGGTTACGTGGTATCGGCGTCGTCGCGTTCGGTGTCCGACGATTGTGAGCGCTCCTCCAGCTCGGCGAGAAGGGAGCGCAGCTCGGAGCGGACGTAGTCCCTCGTCGCCACCTCGCCGACGGCCATCCGCAGCGACGCCACCTCCCGCGCGAGGTACTCCATGTCGGCATGGGCGCGCGTGGTCGCGTCGCGGTCCTGCTCCAGGTTGACGCGGTCACGAGCCTCCTGACGGTTCGCGGCGAGCAGGATGAGCGGGGCGGAGTACGACGCCTGCAGGCTCAACACGAGCGTCAGGAAGATGAACGGGTAGTCGTCCCACTTCGCCTGCTGGGGGCCGAATACGTTCCACAGGACCCTGATGACGATGACGATGGTCATCCAGACCAGGAACGTACCCGTGCCGAAGAACCGGGCTACCCGCTCGGAGAGCCGGCCGAGCCGCTCGGGGTCGTAGCTCGGCCGGGGGACCAGGCTGCGACGGGTCTCGCGGGGCACGTCGAGCCGGGCGGGCCGAGACGAGAACCGCCGGGCTTCGCGGCGCTCCTCCCGTACCTCGTCACGCGCCATCGGCGGCTCCCGCCGGAGCGTCGGAGTTGCGGTCGCGCCAGTTCTCCGGCAGCAGGTGGTCGAGCACGTCGTCGACGGTCACCACACCCAGCAGGTGCCCGTCCTCGTCGGTCACCGGGCTCGCCACCAGGTTGTACGCGGCGAGCAGCCGGGTGACCTCCTCCAGCGGCGCGTCGACCCGGAGGGGCTCGATGTCGCTGTCGATGACGCCGGAGACGAGGCTCGACGGCGGCACCCGGAGCAGCCGCTGGAAGTGGCCGATGCCCAGGAACTTGCCGGTGGGGGTCTCGAGCGGCGGCCGGCACACGTACACGCTGGAGGCCAGCGACGGGCTCAGCTCGGCGGTGCGGATCCGGGCCAGCGCCTCCGCGACGGTGGCGTCGGGCGGCAGGATGACCGGGTCGGTCGTCATCAGACCGCCCGCGGTGTGCTCCTCGTAGCTGAGCAGCCGGCGCACGTCGTCGGCCTCGTCGGGCTGCATCAGCAGGAGCAGCTGCTCGGCGGTGTCCGGCGGCAGCTCGGCGATCAGGTCGGCCGCGTCGTCGGGCGACATCTCCTCGAGGATGTCGGCCGCGCGCTCCGACGCCAGCTGGCCGAGGATCTCCACCTGGTCGTCCTCGGGCAGCTCCTCGAGCACGTCGGCCAGCCGCTCGTCGTCCAGCGCGGCCGCCACCTCGGCGCGCCGCTTCGACGAGAGCTCGTGCATCACGTTGGCGAGGTCCGGTGGCCGCATCGAGTCCAGGGCCGCCAACAGGTGCGCGGCGCCCTGGCCGACCTCGTTCTCGATGAGCCCGGATACCTCGAACCACTCCAGGACCTGGGTCTGGCCCCGACGACCGAAGCGCTTCGCGCCGTGCTGGACGGCCACTCGCGTGAGGGTCCAGTCGCGGGTCCGCGACTGCTCCATCGCGATGTCGAACACGGTGACCTTCTGGCCGGTCTCCTTGATCGTGACCGTGCGGTCGAAGAGCTCCGCGAGGACGAGCGTCTCCGCGCTGCGCTGCTGGAAGCGGCGCATGTTGACCAGGCCCGTGGTGATCACCTGCCCGGAGTCCACGCTGGTGACCCGCGTCATGGGCAAGAAGATGCGACGCCGGCCGAGTACCTCCACGACCAGCCCCAGCACACGCGGAGGGCGGTTCTCGCCGCGCAGGGCGGCGACCACGTCGCGTACCTTGCCGACCTGGTCGCCGTTGGGATCGAAGACGAGCATGCCTGCAAGCCGCGCGATGAACACACGTGACGCAGCGATACTCACGCCCCCGAGGGTACCGTCGCGAGGCCGCGTCTACGCTGCACACCATGCCTGCCGAACGCGCTCAACCTGACCCCTGGGCAGCCGCGTCCGGCGACCAGCGGCGCCTCGCCTACGACGTCGTGGACGTTTTCACCGACCGGGCGTTCGCCGGGAATCCGCTGGCTGTCGTGTACGGCGCCGAGGATCTGACCGGCGAGCAGATGCTCGCGCTGGCGACGGAGTTCAACTTGTCGGAGACCACCTTCCCGGTGCCGCTCACGGAGGCCGACCGTGCGGCGGGTGCGGACTACCGGCTGCGGATCTTCACCCCCGGCGGCGAGATCCCGTTCGCAGGGCACCCGACGGTCGGGTCGGCGTGGGCGCTTCGGGCGCGCGGGGACATCGCCGGGACCGACGTCAGCCAGGCCTGCGGCGCCGGGCTGATCGGGGTACGGCTCAGCACCGACTCGACCGGGCCGGTCGAGCTGAGCGCCGTGGCCAGAGACCATGCGCAGGCGCTGTCAGCTGCGGAGGTCGAGGCCGTGGTCCCGCTTGTCGGCCTGTCCCCGGAGGACGTCGCCGGCCCCGCGTACCTGGCCGGGTGCGGGCTCAGCTGGCTGTACCTGCGCGTGCACACCGAGGCCGTGCCACGGGCCAGACCCAGCAGCGTCCGGCTCGCCGACGTGGCGGTCGACCAGAGCGGGCTCCGGGACCCGATCGACGGCATCGACGTGTACGCGGTCGCGCCGGACGGCCCAGCGCCCGGTGAGGCCGTTCTGCACATCTTCTCGCGCGTCTTCGTGCCGGGGCTGGGAATCGCCGAGGATCCGGCGACCGGCTCGGCCGCCGTCGGCCTCGGTCTCGCCCTGGTAGCGGCCGGGCTGGCGGCGCCCGAGGGGTCGACGTCGTACCGGATCGAGCAGGGCGTCGAGATGGGCCGGCCCTCCCTGCTGAACGCCCGGGTGGACGCCGAGGCCGGCATCGCTACGCGCGCCCACGTCGCCGGCCAGGTGGTACCCGTCGCGTCGGGCACGATCCTCGTCCCTCCCGCCACACCCTGACCGCCGACCGGGCGCAAATGTCGCGTCGACCGGGTGCAAATGTCGCGTCGACCGGGCGCAAATGTCGCGTCGACCGGGCGGGAATGTCGCGTCGAAGGGGTAGGAATGTCGCGTCGACCGGCCTGACCTGGGGCATGTGCACCGTTCTACCGGCCTCGGCCGAGCATTTCCGCCCGCTCGGACGAACATTTGCGCCCGCTCGGACGAACATTTGCGCCCGCTCAACGCGACATTTGCGCCCGCTCGACGGGGGAGGTTCGGGTGCCGTCAGGATTGCACCGTGGCCGGACGTGGACCGAACCTCCCGCTGAGCAGCATCCTTCTCGTGGTCGTCGGGATCGTCGGTGTCTCGTCGTCGGGTCCGCTCATGGCGGCGGCGACGATGGTTCCGGCGTTGGCGATCTCGTTCTGGCGAACGGGTCTGGGCGCAATTGCTGTCGGCGGGGTCGCTGTGGCCGGCCATCGCGGCGACTTGAGGCACCTGGCCAGGAGGGAGTGGGTCCGAAGCGCGTTCGCGGGGATCATGCTCGCGGGCCACTTCGCCGCGTGGACGTCGTCGCTCAAGATGACATCGGTCGCCTCGGCCACCGCGCTCGTGTCCCTGCAGGTGGCCTGGGTGGTCGTGCTGGCAAGGCTCTCGGGACGCTCCATCGATACCCGGGTCTGGGTCGGCTTGGCTTTGTCGTTGGTGGGCGTCCTTGTCGTCTCAGGCGTCGACGGCACCATCTCAGCCCGGGCGGTCGCCGGGGACCTGCTCGCGCTTTCCGGAGGGGCGTTCGGCGCCGTGTACATCAGTGTGGGCGGGCGGGTGCGCGAGCACACCACCACGGTTGCGTACACCGTCGTCTGCTACAC
>JAWWPH010000412.1:0-3839 GCA_033850875.1 Nocardioidaceae bacterium
CGGCGGTGCCATCGTGAACATGTCGTCGGTCAACGCCATGGTCGGGGAGGCCGAGTACGCCCACTACAACGCCTCCAAGGCAGCCGTGCTGCTGCTCACGAAGACCATGGCGGCCGAGCTGGGGGTGCACGGCATCCGTGTCAACGCGCTGTGCCCCGGTTACATCGAGACACCGCTCAACGCCGCCATCGCCGGAGGCCTCGGCGGGGAAGACTTCGCGGAGTCGTACGCCGCGGACAAGATCCCGCTGCGACGGACCGGCCAGCCGTCGGAGGTGGCCGCCGCGTACGCGTTCCTCGCCTCCGACGACGCGTCCTTCATCACCGGGGCCGAGCTCGTCGTGGACGGAGGACAGATCGCGATCATGTGACGGGCCGAGACGCCGGTGCCGGCTTCGGTGCTCAGAAGAACGTGCGTACCACGTCGACGACGACGCCGTCCGCGTCGACCATGGGAAGCCAGCGCCACTTGTCGAAGGTCGTGCAGGGGTGCGAGATCCCGAGCCTCACCTCGTCGCCCGGCGCGAGCTCGCAGTCGTCCGGCAGCGACACGACCAGGTGCTGGTCGAAGATCCGCGTGACGACGGCTCCGGCCACGGCGACGGGAGTCGCCCCGCTCAGCCCGCTGAGCAGAACCGGCAGACCGGAGTCGAAGGAGACATCGCGCCGGCCGGCACCCACGACCGCGACGCCCGGCTCCGGGCGCGACAACACCGGCGCCACGACTTCCAGGGCGGCGACGGGGTTCGTCAGACCCGGGGTGCGCCCGAACGGCGACACGGAGGCGTACAGGCCGTGGTCGTGGGTCACGTAGCAGCCGCTTCGCAGGACCACGCGCCAGGCGGAGTCGCCCGCCAGCACCGCCACGACCGCGTCGAAGTACGCGGACCCGCCCGCCGAGACGACGGGTGTCTCGTCGAACAGCGCGGCGTCACTCATCTGTGTCGCGACCGACGCGAGCTGCTCGCAGTACTCGGCAACGGCCCGGTATCCGCCGTCGATGCTGTCGGCGACGATCGACCCCTCGAAGCCCGCCACGCCAGCAAGCCGCAGCCGAGCTGAGCGCCCGACAGCCGAGGCGACGGCGAGGGCGTCGTCGGCTGTCCTGGCACCGGTCCGTCCGGCGGCATGCCCCAGCTCGACCAGGACCGGCAGGGATGCGGCAGCGGAGCCGTACCGTGACAGGGCGTCCTGGAGGAGCTCGACGCCCGTCAGGCTGTCGACATAGCAGCTGATCGAGAGCGCGCGGTCGTCGGCGACCGCCGTGGCGAGCCAGGCGACCGAGGCGGGGTCCACGACCTGGTTGGCGATCAGGATCCGCTCGACCCCGAACGTCCGGAACAGCCGCGCCTGGGCGACCGTCGCGACCGTGATGCCGACGGCACCCGCGTCGAGCTGCTGTGCCACCAGCTGCGGCGCCATGGTCGTCTTCGCGTGCGGAAGCAGGCTGACGCCGTGGTGACGGCAGAAGGCGGCCATCGTCTCGATGTTGTGCCGAACGGCCTCGGAGCTGAGCACCGGCCGAGGGCTGCTCAGCCACCCGTCCTCGCTGCGGCTCCCCGACAGTGCCGCGGGCGTCACGGGCGATCGGTGACGTGGACCGCCGAAGCCCTTCTCCTCTGGCGCTATCGGCTCGCTGCGCAGGGCGAGCACGCGCCCGTGGTCGTACCCGCCCGCGCCCGGCATGGCACCTGGAGCGTCACGGGTCGGCGCCTCACCCAAGGGACTGCGCGCTCTCGCTCCGCGTGGCGCCTTCGAGCAGCTCCAGGATGTGGCGGTAGGGCCTGCCGGTGGCGCGGGTCATGGCCATCTCACAGGTCCGGTTGCAGGAGGCGTACGCCGCGAACTCCCGCGTCGACAGCTCGGCCGCCTCCGGCGCCGTCGCCGAGGCGGTCAGCTCGGGGTGCAGCATGCCGCGGTCACCGGCGAACGCGCAGCAGCCCCATGCCACCGGGACGTACACCTCCGGCGAGATGAACCGGGCGAGAGCCTCCATGGCGGCCGTGCTGCCCAGCTCGGTCGACGAGCAGGTCGGGTGCAGGGCGATCGACGCCACGGGTTCGGAGACCGTCAGCCTGTCGAGCAGGTGTGCCGCGACGAAGTCCGTGGCGTCGACGACCACCAGGGAGCCGACCGAGCCGGACCGTGCCATCGTCAGCAGTCCCTGTGTGCACGAGGCGGCGTCGGCGATCACCGGCAGCCGTCCGCCCTCCGTCGCGTCGAGCAGGGCCTTCGTGACCTTGCCCGCCATCACGGCGTGCCCGCCGGTGTGACCCTTCGACTTCCAGGGGGTTCCGCAGCACAGCGAATCGAGCCCGTCCGGAGTCCGCAGCGCGACGCCGGCGCGCTGGGAGAGCTCCAGCAGGGCGTCGGTGACTCCCCCGCCACCACGAGGCTCCGGTCCGAACATCCGGCCGATGCAGGACGCGAAGAACACGGCCTCGGCCTTCTCGGAGCGCGCCTGCGGACGCGGCCTGCCGCCGCGCGGCAGGTCGTCGCTGTACAGCGGGATCTGTTCGGCTCCCATGACGGATCGCCCCGCACGGGTCAGAGCCGTGGGGACGGCGGGAGGCAGCCGATCTGCGGCGGTGAGCGCGGCGGCCGCCCCAGCGGTCGCCGACCGCCAGTGAAGGGCCGCCAGCTTCCACGCACCGCCGGCGACCGGTCCCGACTTCTGTGCTCGCAGCCGCCGGACCAGGTCGCCGGTGTTGATGTGCACGGGGCACGCCGTCTGGCACATCCCGTCGACGGCGCACGTCTGGACTGCGTCGTAGTCGTAGTCGCGCTCCAGCTCCGCGACGAGAGCGGAGTCACCTCGCTCGCGCGCCGCCTCCATCTCCCGGCGCAGGACGATGCGCTGACGGGGCGTCGTGGTCAGGCCCCGGCTGGGACAGACCGGTTCGCAGTAGCCGCACTCGACACACCGGTCCACCTCCTCCTCCACCCGCGGTGCGGCCTTGAGGTCGCGGAGGTACGCCACGGCGTCGTCGGACAGCACCGAGCCGGGGTTGAGAATTCTCCGCGGGTCGAGGAGCCCCTTGAGACGCACCATCACGTCATACAGCTCGTCGCCGTACTGCCGGCGCACGAAGGCCGCCATGATGCGACCGGTACCGTGCTCGGCCTTCAGCGAGCCGCGCTGGCCGAGGACCAGGTCGACCATGTCGGAGGTGAAGGCCTCGTAGCGGGCGAGATGTGCGGCGTCGTCGAACCGCTCCTTGAGCAGGAAGTGCACGTTGCCGTCTCGGGCATGCCCGAAGATGACCGAGTCCTCGTAGCCGTGGGTGTCGAAGAGGGCGGTCAGGGCGACACACGTCTCGCCGAGCCGGTCGACCGGTACGACGACGTCCTCGAGCAGCGCACTGGTGCCGCTGGGTCGGTCGCTCGCGACCGCGCTGTAGAGCCCCTTGCGGACGTGCCACAGGGCCGCCCGCTCCACGGCGTCGGTCGTCAGCCGGAACGGGGCTTCGAGCCCGAGCTCCGCGATGGCCGACTCCGCGATCCGCCGTCGCTCCGCCAGCACCTGCTCTGTCGACCCCTCGAACTCCACGAGCACGGCGGCGTGACGGTCGACGTCGAGGTCGCGGATGACTGCGGGACTGCTCGCATCCAGCCGGGCCACGGACAGGGACGCGGCGTCCATCAGCTCGGCGGTCACGGTGCCCGCTTCGATGAGCTGCGGCACCGACGAGGTGGCGGACCGTACGTCGTCGAACACCAGCAGACCGGTCGCGACATGGCTGAGCACCTCGACCGTCCGGAAGACCGCCTCGGCAACAAAGCCCAGCGTGCCCTCGCTGCCGACGAGCAGGTGGACCAGCATGTCGAGCGGGTCCTCGT
>JAWWPH010000419.1:0-3007 GCA_033850875.1 Nocardioidaceae bacterium
CGCAGCAGCGCGCGGACGGTGGTGGCGCGCGCACGACGACGGCAGAAGGCGGCGAAGTCGTGCTCCCCGGTCAACGACGTCGCGGCCCGTGACATCGCCTCATCGTCGAGCCTGCGCGGCCAGGCGAGCACGTGCCGACGTGCCAGCGGGTCGGCGCCGGCGGGACTGTCACAGATGCGGTACGCATACCGCCGCCAGACGGCGGAGAACCGCGCGTCGAAACCGTCGGGAGCGACCGACACCCGCCTCACCCGTACGTCGTCGGGCAGCAGCCTCGCGAGCCGGCCCGCGACCCGGTCGAGGTCACCGGCGTCTGCGCCGAGCACCCCCCGGTCGACGTCAGCGTGAGCGACCTGGCCGCGCGCGTGCACCCCGGCATCGGTCCGCCCGGCCACAGTGAGCCGGGGCCGGGTTCCGCCGAGCACGGTGGCGAGAGCCTGCTCCAGCGTTTCCTGGACCGTCCGTCGACCCGGCTGGGCCGCCCACCCCGAGAAGTCGGAGCCGTCGTACCTCACGTCGAGGCGCAGCCGCACCAGGGGTGCAGGAGGTTCGGCTGCGGGCGTCACTATGCCCCCGCCCGCCACGCCAGGTCGCCCGCCCCCGTTCGGCACGGTGGCGGGCAATCGGCGGACGTCGGTAATACCGGCCGGCTACTTCGTCTCGTCGCCCGGCGACGACTCGTCGGCAGGGGTCGCATCGGCGGGGTCGTCGGCAGCGGACGCCTCAGCGTCGGGCACGACCGGCTCGCCCTGGGGCTCCTGGTCGGCGACTGCCTGCTGCGCCTCCACCTGCTGGTCGGCCTCGCCAACCTCGCCTTCGACGGACGCACCGGCCGACAGTTCGGGGTCGGCGGACTCGACGTCCGGCTGCTCGGCGGCGACATCCGACTGCTCGGACTCGGCGGCCTCGGCCGCCTCGTCCGTTGCAGCGGCGGCCGCCGGAGCGGCAGCCGGCGCAGCGGGCGTGGAGGCCCCGCGAGCAGGAGCACGCGTTGCGCCTCCCTGTCCGCTCGGACGGCTCGCCGCAGCCACCGCCTCCTCGACCAGGGCGATGACGGCCATCGGTGCGTTGTCGCCCTTGCGCGGGCCGATCTTCGTGATCCGCGTGTACCCGCCCGGGCGCTCGGCGTACCGCGGCCCGATCTCGGTGAACAGCACGTGGACGACTGTCTTGTCGCGGATCACCGACAGCACCTGCCGGCGGTTGTGGAGGTCGCCGCGCTTGGCCTTGGAGATCAGCCGCTCGGCGAACGGCCGAAGCCGGCGTGCCTTGGCCTCGGTCGTCGTGATCGAGCCGTGCTCGAACAGGCTCGTCGCCAGGTTGGCCAGAATCATCTTCTGGTGCGCCGGCGTGCCGCCGAGACGGGGACCCTTCGTGGGGGTGGGCATGTCGTTCTCACTCTCCCGAGCCGTGTCAGGTACTCGGATAGACGGTGCTGAGACTTAGTACTGCTCGTCCTCGGCGAAGCTGGCGTCGTCGTCCTCGTCGTAGGAGTCGATGACGAGGCTGGGGTCGAAGCCGGGTGCGCTGTCCTTGAGCCCGAGGCCCATCTCGGCGAGCTTCGCCTTCACCTCGTCGATCGACTTGGAGCCGAAGTTGCGGATGTCGAGCAGGTC
This sequence comes from Nocardioidaceae bacterium, assembly GCA_033850875.1. Taxonomy (GTDB): domain Bacteria; phylum Actinomycetota; class Actinomycetes; order Propionibacteriales; family Nocardioidaceae; genus DASQEH01. Next base: position 1,617 of record JAWWPH010000419.1, read on the forward strand.
CTGCTCGCTCCGCGACAGCAGCTCACCGACGGTGTGGATCCCCTCGCGCTTGAGGCAGTTGTACGACCGCACGGTGAGGTTGAGGTCCTCGACCGGCAGTGCCAGGTCGGCCGCGAGCTGCTCGTCGACGGGCGAGGGGCCGATCTCGATCCCCTCCGCCTCCACGTTGAGCTCACGGGCCAGGCCGAACAGCTCGACGAGCGTCTTTCCGGCGGAGGCGAGCGCGTCGCGAGGCTTCATCGACGGCTTGGTCTCGACGTCGATGATCAGCCGGTCGAAGTCCGTACGCTGCTCGACACGCGTCGCCTCGACCTTGTAGGTCACCTTGAGCACGGGTGAGTAGATGGAGTCGACGGGCATCCGGCCGATCTCGGTGTCACCGGCCTTGTTCTGGACGGCGGACACGTAGCCGCGGCCGCGCTCGACGACGAGCTCCATGTCGAGCTTGCCCTTGTCGTTGAGGGTGGCGAGCACGAGGTCGGTGTTGTGCACCTCGACGCCGGCCGGGGGCGCGATGTCGGCCGCGGTCACCTGACCTGGGCCCTGCTTGCGCAGGTACATGGTCACGGGCTCGTCGTGCTCGGAGGAGACGACGATCTGCTTGAGGTTCAAGATGACCTCGGTGACGTCCTCCCGGACACCCGGGATCGTGGAGAACTCGTGGAGCACCCCGTCGACCCGGATCGACGTCACCGCCGCACCGGGGATGGACGACAGCAGGGTGCGTCGCAGGGAGTTGCCGAGGGTGTACCCGAAGCCGGGCTCGAGCGGTTCGATCGAGAAGCGCGCGCGGTGGTCACCGACGACCTCTTCGGACAGGGACGGACGCTGGGCGATAAGCACGGTAGCTCTTCCTTCCTGCGCCACCCTTCATTTGACGGCGCAGATCGCGGATAGGTGTTCTGGCGTCGATCCCGGCCTCGACCCCTTCGAGGCGGGGCCGGTCTCGACTCCCTCGGGCTGACGCCCGCGGGTTACTTCTTGGAGTAGTACTCGACGATCAGCTGTTCCTGGACCGGTACGTCGATCTGCTGGCGGACCGGAAGCTGGTGGACGAGCACGCGCATCTTGTTGGGGATGACCTCGAGCCAGGCCGGGACGATCCGCTCGCCGTGAGTCTCACGGGCGATGATGAACGGGGTGGTCTCGATGGACTTGGCGCGGACGTCGATCACGTCGTGCGCCGCCACCTGGAACGACGGGATGTCGACCTTGCGGCCGTTGACCTGGAAGTGGCCGTGGTTGACCAGCTGCCTCGCGTGCCGACGGGTCCGGGCGAAGCCGGCGCGGTACACGACGTTGTCGAGGCGGCCTTCGAGCAGGGCCAGCAGGTTGTCGCCGGTCTTGCCCTTACGACGGCTGGCCTCCTTGTAATAGTTCGCGAACTGCTT
>JAWWPH010000504.1:0-5208 GCA_033850875.1 Nocardioidaceae bacterium
TCGAGCTTGAAGCGGTTGGCGTCGTTCATCGTGGAGCCCGACTGGACGCACAGCAGCGCCTCGTGGCTGACGGAGTCCTCGCGGCGGGTGTAGTGCAGGTCGTTGGTGGCGACGAGCGGCAGGGACAGGTCCTTGGCGAGGCGGAGCAGGTCGCTGCGCACCCGCCGCTCGATGTCGAGACCGTGATCCATCAGTTCCACGAAGTAGCCGTCCGGGCCGAAGACGTCGCGGTAGTAGGCGGCCGACGCGAGCGCGTCGTCGTACTTGCCCAGCCTGAGGAGGGTCTGTACCTCACCGGACGGGCAGCCGGTCGTGGCCAAGATGCCGGTGGAGTACCGCTCCAGCAGGTCTCGGTCCATCCGCGGCTTGTAGAACTGGCCCTCGAGCGACGCCAGCGACGACAGCGTGAACAGGTTGTGCATGCCCTCGGTCGTCTCGGCGAGCAGGGTGATGTGGGTGTACGCGCCTCCACCGGACACGTCGTCGCTGCCGCCGTTGCCCCACTGCACCCGGCGGCGCTCGAAGCGGCTGGTGCCCGGCGTGAGGTAGGCCTCGGTACCGATGATCGGCTTCACGCCGCGGGCCCGCGCCGCCCGGTAGAACTCGTAGGCACCGAAGACGTTGCCGTGGTCGGTGACCGCCAGCGCCGGCATGCCCAGCCGGACCGTCTCGTCGAAGAGCTCACCTACCCGCGCCGCACCGTCGAGCATGGAGAACTCCGTGTGGACGTGCAGGTGCACGAACGACGAGCTCGGCATCGGGCAGGGTCTCCTCTCAGCCGGACGACGGCATCACGAACTCGCCGTGACACCAAGCGGTCGCGGCGGATGCTGGGGAAGGCGTCAAAGCCTACGCCGGACCACCATGCCGCGACGTACCGACACTCGCCGACTTCGGCCCGTCAGAGGCGGCGGTACCAGTACGTGGTGGACCAGAGCCGGCCGAGCTTCTCCCCGACCTCGGGAAGGGTTCCCACCCGCTCGAACCCGAGCCGCTGGTGCAGCCGGGTACTGGCCGGGTTGGGCTCGGCCACGACGGCGACGGCGAGCCGGTTGCCGGCGGCGGCCAACCGTTCGAGGAGCTCGCCGTACAGCGCCGCACCGATCCCTCGGCCGCGCGCTCGCTCCGCCAGGTGGATGGTCGTCTCGCGTGACCCGGCGTAGGCCGGCTTGGGGCGGAAGGGCGCGGAGTACGCGAATCCCGCGATCCTGGGGCCCGGTGCCTCGTCGACCTCCGCGACCAGGAAGGCGTCCCGCCCGTCGAGCGCCTGCAGGCGGTCGAGCCAGGTCTCGCGGGTCGGCGGGACCAGCTCGAAGGTCACGTGCGTCGTGAGGACCAGCTCGGCGTAGATCGCGCCCACCACGTCCAGGTCCGCCGCGACGGCCGGGCGAACGCGCGGGGCCCGCAGCGGAGTCGTCATCGATCCAGGCTAGGTGCCGAGGGGCCAGGTACTTCCCGCCGAGGTCGCGCCGCGAGCCGGTGCACCCGGCAGGACTCGGCGCCCGTCCGGCTCAGCCGGCGTCACGGACGGCGTCGAGCGCGTGGACCAGGTCGTCGGGGTACGGCGACTCGAACTCGACCCACTCGTCGCTGTCGGGGTGGGCGAAGCCGAGCCGGACCGCGTGCAGCCACTGCCTCGTCAGCCCGACCCGCCGGGCGAGCACGGGGTCGGCACCGTAGGTCAGGTCGCCCACGCACGGGTGGTGCAGCGCACTCATGTGTACGCGGATCTGATGTGTCCGCCCCGTCTCCAGCTTGATCTCGAGAAGGGACGCGAAGCGGTGGGCCTCGAGCGTGTCGTAGTGCGTCACGCTGCTGCGTCCGTCCGACCGGACCATGAACTTGTAGTCGTGCCGCGGGTTGCGAGCGATGGGCGCGTCGATCGTGCCGCGGAACGGGTCGAGGCGGCCCTGGACGAGCGCGTGGTACGTCTTGTCGACGCTGCGCGTCCTGAAGGCACGCTTCAACCGCGAGTACGCATACTCCGACTTCGCGACGACCATCAGCCCGCTCGTCCCGACGTCGAGTCGCTGGACGACGCCCCGGCGCTCGGGCACACCCGAGGTGGAGATCCGGAAGCCCGCGCCAGCCAGGTGCCCCAGGACCGTCGGACCGGTCCAGCCGAGGCTCGGGTGGGCGGCCACACCGACCGGCTTGTCGACGACGACGAGCGCGTCGTCGTCGTACACGATCCGCAGCCCCTCGATCGTCTCCGGCACGACGCTCGCTCCTACAGGAGCGGCGGGCAGGACGACCTCCAGGAAAGCCCCCTCCTCCACCCGGTCGGACTTCGCCGGGGCGACTCCGTCGAGGGTGACCTCGCCTGCGGCGACCAGCTCCGCGGCCTTCGTCCGCGAGAGCCCGAACATCCGGGCGATCGCCGCGTCGACGCGCTCGCCCGCGAGCCCGCCGGGGACATGCAGCACGCGGGCGCCGGAGGGGCTCTGCGTCACGAGACCTCGGAGGCGTCGCGGCGGCGGCGGGACTCGTCGACCGAGCCGTCCAGGTGGATGCCGCGGATGCTCAGCACGACGAAGAGCACCGCGGCAACGGAGATCGAGGAGTCGGCGATGTTGAAGACGGGCCAGTGCGGCACCTGGAGGAAGTCGACGACGTGTCCATGGAACGGCGAGGGCGGCCGGAAGATGCGGTCGGTGACGTTGCCGAGCGAGCCACCCAGCACGAGGCCGAGAGCGACCGCCCAGCCCGTGCTGCCGAGCCGGCGCGCCATCCGGATGCACAGCGCGATCACGGCCAGCGCAATCACGGTGAGCACGACCGTGTAGCTCGTGCCGGTACTGAACGCGGCGCCGGCGTTGTGGCTCAGCGTCAGCGAGAACCAGGTCCCGATCACGTGCCGGGGGCGGCCCTCGGTCAAGGAGTGCTCGGCCCACCACTTCGTCGCCTGGTCGCAGGCGTACGCGGTCGCGGCGACCGCGGCCCACACGGCGATCATGGCGCGGCTCGACCGTGTGACCGCGCGAGCCGGTGACTGGCTCAGCGGCGTTCCTGGCGCTGTTTGCATTCCATGCACAGTGTGGCACGCGGGAACGCCTGCAGGCGCATCTTGCCGACGGGGTTGCCGCACGACTCGCACACCCCGTACGTGCCCGCGTCGATGCGCTTGACGGCGCTCTCGACCAGCTCGAGGTTGGCGCGCGCGTTCTTCGCCATGGACATCTCGTGGTCTCGCTCGAAGGTGTTGGACCCCACATCGGCCTGGTCGTTGCCGGCGCCCTCGCCGCCCTCCCGGAGGAGCTGGCCGATCTCGGTCTCGGCGGCGCGGATCTCGACGCGAAGCCGCTCCGCGTCGGCGACCAGGGTCTCCCGGAGCTCGGCGATCTCCGCTGCGGTCCACGCCGGCTCGCCCTCGCGCACCGCCAGCTTCGCGGCGCTCCTGCCGGCCGCGGTCGTCGGTGGCCGCTTCGCCGGTGCCTTGGCCCGAGCGGTGCCGTTCGCCGGCTGGGTGGTCTTGCTCGCGGCCGGCACCGGCTTCGCCGTCGCCTTCTTGCCCGTAGCAGCGGCAGGTTGGGCCGCGCGGGTCGGCTTGGCCGACACCGCCGGCTTCGCCGCGGCGGTCTTTGCTGTCGGTGCTGCCTTGGCCGGCCGGCTCTTGGCCGCAGTGGCGCTGACGTCCTTGACGGTCGTCGACTTCTTCGTAGCCATCCTCGACGACCTTTCTTCCGGCTCGGGAGCCGCGGATGCGGTGCGGAGAGGATAGGCGGATAAGCGCCTCGCATCAAACCACTCAGCGCACTCGGCGCGTCGCAGAAAGTCAGCACCGGCGCCGAGCCCGCCGAAAACGACGGGAGGCCTGGGCCGCGCATCATCTAGACTGACGGCGCCGCACGGCGTCGATGAGGTCATCACCTCGGAGCTGCCGGAAGAACGGCCAGACCTCTGGCTCACTAGAACCGGCTGCGGCGCGACACGAGAGGGCTGTCGCCGGCATGCCGGGACGGTCAAGGAGGGTGGTACCGCGGACCGGCGCGAGGCGCCGGCTCGTCCCTTCAGTGCAGTCGGCCCGCGCCGGCTGTGGCCACGCTGACGAGGACGAGAGAGTACGAACGCGATGAACCGCACCTATCCCGCCGTGCCGCCGCAGGTCGACCTGCCCACGATGGAGCGCGAGATCCTGGCGTTGTGGCGGGAGCAGAAGACGTTCGAGCGCTCCCTGGAGCGGACCGACGACGCGCCGCGCTGGACCTTCTACGAGGGGCCGCCGACCGCGAACGGCAAGCCCGGCGTCCACCACGTGGAGGCCCGCGTGTTCAAGGACGTCTTCCCGCGCTTCAAGACCATGCGGGGCTTCCTCGTCGAGCGCAAGGCGGGCTGGGACTGCCAGGGCCTGCACGTGGAGGTCGGCGTCGAGAAGGAGCTAGGCGTGTCGGGCAAGCAGCAGATCGAGGCGTACGGGATCGCCGAGTTCAACGCGAAGTGCCGCGAGTCCGTGCAACGGTCCACCGCGGAGTTCGAGGAGATGACCGAGCGGATGGGCTACTGGGTCGACACCTCCGCCGCGTACCGGACCATGGACACGTCGTACATCGAGAGCGTGTGGTGGTCACTCAAGCAGGTGTACGAGGCCGGGCTGCTGTACCAGGCGCAACGTGTGTCGCCGTACTGCCCTCGATGCGAGACGGCGCTGTCGGACCACGAGCTCGCCCAGGGGTACGAGACGGTGGTCGACCCGTCGGTGTACGTACTGCTGCCCCTGACGTCGGGGCCGCTGGCGGGCACGGCGTCGCTGCTGGTGTGGACGACGACCCCCTGGACTCTCGTGTCCAACACCTCCGTCGCCGTGCACCCCGACGTGGACTACGTCGTCGCCACCGACGGCACGCAGTCATTGGTCGTGGCCGAGCCGTTGTTCGCCTCGGTGCTCGGTGACGGCTGGACGGTCACGGCGACTCTGCCCGGTCGCGAGCTGGAGCACTGGACCTACGCCCGCCCGCTGGACCTCGTCGCCTTCCCCGAGGGGGAGCCCGCGCACTACGTCGTGCTCGCGGACTACGTCACGGTCGATGACGGTACTGGGCTCGTGCACCAGTCCCCTGCTTTCGGCGAGGAGGACATGGAGGTCGCGAGGGCGTACGGCCTGCCGGTCGTCACGCCGGTCTCGGCGAACGGCCACTTCGCCGACGACATCCCACTGGTGGGCGGGCAGTTCTTCAAGCACGCCGACGCCGACCTCGTCCGCGAGCTCGA
>JAWWPH010000560.1:0-3323 GCA_033850875.1 Nocardioidaceae bacterium
CCTCCCGGATCTGTCTCGAGTGCGGCTTGGTCACCGGGCGGTAGCCGGGCAGCGACAGCTCGGTGGGGTAGCTGAAGGTCGTCTGCGCCTGGAGCGCGTCCTTGGCGATGTCGACGAGCACGGGCCCGGGGCGGCCGGTCGACGCGATGTGGAACGCCTCGGCGATCGCACGGGGGATGTCTGCCGCATCGGTGATCAGGTAGTTGTGCTTGGTGATCGGCATCGTGATGCCGCGGATGTCGGCCTCCTGGAAGGCGTCGGAGCCGATCGCGGCGCTCGCCACCTGCCCGGTGATGGCGACCATGGGCACGGAGTCCATCATCGCGTCCGCGATGGGGGTGACGAGGTTCGTCGCCCCCGGACCACTGGTCGCCATGCAGACACCGACGCGGCCTGTGGCCACCGCGTACCCCTCGGCGGCGTGCCCGGCCCCCTGCTCGTGGCGGACGAGGATGTGCCGGATCCTGGTCGAGTCCAGGAGGGGGTCGTACGCCGGGAGGATCGCGCCCCCTGGGATACCGAAGACGGTGTCGACGCCCGCGCACTCGAGCGAGCGGATCAGGCTCTGCGCCCCGGTGATCTGCTCTGTCATGTCGGCCTTTCTGCCGTCGCTGTCGAGGAGGGTGACGCCTGGTGCCCACAAAAAAGCCCCCCGGCCCGGCAGGGCATTCGAGGGGCGACGCGCGGAGCCGTGGTCAGTGCGACCGGGCTCGCGCGTCCGCGGGTACGAGGAGAATTCGACGCATGGCAGCTACGGTCGCCGACGCCCGCGCAATCGTCAAGCCGCAAGCCGGTCCGTCTCATCAGGTGGGCAGGGTATCCGCGATATGGCGGCCGATTCCCACCCGGAGGGGGCTGGAGTCCATGCCCGGAGGTCCTGCGGCCGCGGACCCGTCGGGTACTGCTGGCGTCCGTGAGTCCTGCTCGTCGCCCTCGTAGCAGTCCGCCTCAGCCGGCGTCCGCCGGCACCGGTGCGTCGTAGTCGAAGGCGGCCAGGCCGTCGATGCTGACGGTGTTCTTGCGCCGCCGGTACTCGACCAGGCCGGCCTCGCCCTTGCGCTCCATGTGCTCCGGAAGCAGGTGGCGCTCGCCGACGTTCTCCATCAGCGGCACTCCGTAGCCGCACGAGTCGGAGACCCGCTCGACGTCGACGATGACGACCGCGCGGGCGCCCCGGTGCTCGCCGAACAGGGCCAGCAGGTCGGCGAACTCCTCGTCGTACACGGTCACGAAGCGGCCGTGTCCGTGCAGCCGTACCACGTTGGGCGGCCCCTCGAAGGCACAGAACATCAGCGTGATCCGGCCGTTGTCGCGCAGGTGCGCGATGGTCTCTGCACCGCTGGCCGTGATGTCGAGGTACGCGACGGTGGAGTCGTCGATCACCGCGAACGTCCCGCCGATGCCCTTCGGCGACACGTTGACGTGACCCGCCGGGTCGCTCGGAGCCGTGGCGACGAAGAAGACGTGCTGGCGCTCGATGAAGGCGCGCAGCCGTGAGTCGATCCGGTCGTGGACGGTGCTCATCGAGGCGACGCGCCGGTGCCGGGCTCAGCCACAGACCGCTCCCACCGCGGCGGACTGGACGAGCTTGCGGTACTTCGCGAGCACACCGGTCGTGTACCGCGGCGGTAGCGGCTGCCAGCCTTCGCGGCGCTGCTCGAGCTCGGCCTCGTCGACGAGCAGGTCGAGCCTGCGGTTGGCGACGTCGAGCCGTACCCGGTCACCGTTGCGGACGAAGGCGATCGGCCCGGCGTCCACGGCCTCCGGCGCGACGTGTCCGACGCACAGCCCCGTGGTACCGCCCGAGAACCGCCCGTCGGTGAGCAGCAGCACGTCCTTGCCGAGGCCGGCGCCCTTGATCGCGCCGGTGATCGCGAGCATCTCTCGCATACCGGGGCCGCCTTTGGGTCCCTCCTGACGGACGACGACGGCGTCGCCCGCGACGATCTCCCCGGCTTCCAGTGCGTCCAGAGCCGCGCGCTCACCGTCGAACACCCGCGCGACGCCCTCGAAGGTGTCGTCGTCGAACCCGGCCGTCTTCACCACGGCCCCTTCGGGTGCGAGCGTGCCACGCAGGATCGTCAGGCCGCCCGTGGCGTGGATCGGCTTCGACATCTCCCGGATGATGACGCCGTCGACGTCGGGCGGGTCGATCTCCGCGAGGTTCTCGGCCATCGTCTTGCCGGTCACCGTGAGGCAGTCGCCGTGCAGGAGCCCGGCGTCCAGCAGCGCCTTCATCACGACCGGGATGCCGCCGATGCGGTCGACGTCGTACATCACGAAGCGGCCGAACGGCTTGAGGTCGCCGAGGTGCGGCACCGTGTCGCCCACCCTGTTGAAGTCGTCGAGCGTCAGCTCAACGCCGGCCTCGGCGGCGATCGCGAGCAGGTGCAGGACGGCGTTGGTCGAGCCGCCGAGCGCCATCACGACGGCGATCGCGTTCTCGAACGCGTCCCGGGTCATGATCTGACGCGCCGTGATGCCCTGCCTCAGCAGTCCGACCACGGCTTCACCGGACTTGTGCGCGTAGCCGTCGCGGCGACGGTCGACGGCGGGCGGCGCCGCGGAGCCCGGCAGGGACATACCGAGCGCCTCGGCAACGGACGCCATCGTGTTGGCGGTGAACATCCCGCCGCAGGCGCCCTCGCCCGGGCAGACGGCCCGCTCGATGGCGTCGACGTCGGAGCGGTCGATCCGGCCCGCGATGCAGGCTCCGACGGCCTCGAACGCGTCGACCAGCGTGACGTCGCGGTCGCCGACCCGGCCGGGCATGATCGTGCCGGCATACAAGAAGACGGAGGCGAGGTCCAGCCGGGCGGCGGCCATGAGCATCCCGGGCAGGCTCTTGTCGCACCCGGCGAGCAGTACCGACCCGTCGAGGCGCTCGGCCATCATGACCGTCTCGACCGAGTCGGCGATGACCTCTCGCGAGACCAGTGAGAAGTGCATCCCCTCGTGGCCCATCGAGATGCCGTCGGACACCGAGATGGTCGCGAACTCCAGCGGATACCCGCCGGCCGCGTGTACGCCGTTCTTGACGGCCTGCGCGAGCCGGTCGAGGCTGAGGTTGCAGGGCGTGATCTCGTTCCAGGACGACGCGACGCCGATCTGCGGCTTGGCGAAGTCGTCGTCGCCCATCCCTACGGCACGCAGCATCCCGCGGGATGCCGTGGCTTCGAGCCCGTCGGTCACGGTACGGCTGCGCGGTTTCATGTCGACCATGCCGCAGAGCCTACGACCGCCCCGCCGGACGCTCGTCCGGGGTCTCAGCCCGTCACCCCGCCGAGGGGCCAGCAAGTTCCCCCCGAGGGGTCTCTTGTTTC
>JAWWPH010000027.1:0-4100 GCA_033850875.1 Nocardioidaceae bacterium
ACTCCCGCGGCCCGGTACTCCACCGGCCACAGGGCGGAAAGAGTCGAACACACAAGCGCGATCGCCACCACCACGCCGGCGACCCAGTGCCACTGCCTGGCCGGGAAGCGCCCGTCCGGGAACAAGATGACCGACAGTGTGGTCAGGGCCAGGGCGAGCGCGAGCGGCCAGACGCCCACCCATGCAAACCATGGGCTGGTCGCCGAGTCGGGCGTGTGGCCGACTTGCCGACCGAAGAACATCACCGCCTCAACGACGCCGGTGGCCGTGAACAACACACCTTCGCGGTGCCCCGGACGCTGGAAGAGAACGTAGGTTCCCACACCGGTGAAGGCGACAGCCAGCAGCCCGTTGTGCAGGTTCTCGAGCCAGGCGCCACGGGCGAGCCCCAGCACCACGAGCACGACCACGCCGCTGAGCAGAAGCGACGGAACGACGCCGCGGGGTGGATGGTGGAGCACGGCTCCATCGTGGCATCCGTCGGCCGCTGCGCCTTGCAGGGTTTTCCCTACACCTCGCCGTTCCGCCGATTCCGGGGAAATCCCCGTGTCGGCGATGCGCCGCGGCGGCCAAGGTCGAAGCATCCGTCCGACCAGAAAGGGATACTCGATGACTGCCACCGCAACCCCACCCGCCGCCCTCCACCCGCCTGCCGCCACGCCCACTGAGCGCGTGCTGACGGCCGCGCTGCTCTTTGCACCACTGATCTATCTGGCGGCAGACTCCACCTACGCCGCGACAAGCTGGGACAACCCGACTGCCGGCGTCCTCCATGTCATCGGCGCCACCGCGTACGGGCTCGTGGTGCTTCGCGTCGCCGCCTGGCTGCCCCGCGAATCCTGGCTCACCCTGCTGGTCACCGTCACCGGCATCATCGGACTCGCCGGCAACGTCGCCTACGGCTTCGACACCATCCACATGTCGCTCGGTGACGTCGCGCTGGTACACCAGTCGGGCGCCGCGAACCTGATCAAGCCCTACGGCCTGTTCTTCCCGCTCTCCCTTGCCCTCATGGCCTGGGGAATCGGAAGGCTCGGCCACCAGGGACAGGCCGCGTTGATCGTTGTCGCCGCGATGGCCTGGCCCGTCGCTCACATCGCCAACATCGCCTGGCTGGCCGTGATGGTCAACGTCGCCCTGGTCGTGGGCTTCGGCAGCTTGGCGTGGACGACTGATGCTTGGCAAGACCCAGCCTGACCATTCCCGACAGCGCGCTGACGTGTGTTTCACGTGCTTGGGCGGTCGAGAGGCCCGGGGCTGAGTTGGCGGCTGCCCGACGTACGGCGAGAGCGGGACGAGATCCTGGATATGCGCCGCAGGGCTGGCCCCCGACTCAGTCGGTGTCGAGCTTCTCGACGATCTCACTGGGGTTCCCGGCGGCTCTGTCAGCGAGTGCGTCGATGTCGGAGATGACGCGGTCCAGCTGCCCTTGGATCGACCGCTGTACCTGCTCCTGGATCCGCTGCGACAGGTTGGTGCCGAAATCGCCTTTCGTCATGACCGGCGCCGTGGCGTCAGCGGCCGGCGGTTCACCGGTGGGGGGTGACGGTGCGGTAAGGGCACCGTCGATCTCGAGCTCGAAGACGCGTTCAGGCTCCTCGATGTCCTTCAAGCGCCGTTCGCCGAGCATGTGAACCGCCACGCCGTCGGGAAGCGAGCTCCCGACCAGTGCCCGCGTCGTCTCCGACAAGATCACTTGGCCGCCGCGCCCGATGGTGCACAGCCGGGCGGCTCTGACGACGTCGATGCCGTGGTACCCCTCACTGCCGACAGCCGGTTCACCCGTGTGCAGGCCCATTCGGACGCGAACCTGGTGGCCGCTCGGCCAATCGTGTGATGCGTGTCGTCGTTGCGCCTCGACGGCCGCCGAGACGGCGTCGCGTGCTCGCGGGAACGCAAAGAAGAAGGCGTCACCCTGGGTGTCGATCTCGACGCCCCCATGTGACGTGAAAGCCTCCCGCATCAGTCTGCGGTGGCCGGACAAGAGGTCGCCGTAGCGATCGCCGAGCGCCTTCAGCAGGGAGGTCGAGCCCTCGATGTCGCTGAAGGCAAAGGTTACGGTGCCGATGGGCAGTCCTGACATGAGCTCAGTATGCCCGTGGCTGCCTTGGCCACGAGGTCCAGCCTGAGTGCGGCGACCTGGACCGGATTCGCCGGATGGTGTCTGCCCCCTCTACGGCCGCCCCCACGCGACAAGCCGTTGACGACGTCGGGCTGTGCGGCCACAGCTGGGGGCGACAACGGTCCGAGAACGACCCTCAGCTCCGCCCGATCCGCGCGTCGACGACCCCCTAGGCTCTGGCCGGGCGGCTTTTCGGTCAGCGTCGATGTGCGGCTCAACGGCTTCCAGCGCAGCGCACCCCCGCGGTCGAACGCCTCGTTCAGGCCAAGCTGGGGTGACCAGCACACGGCGCCGACCCTACCGAGCCGAGTCGGCGCCGGTCTGCCGGGACTTGACGGGTCGGCGCCGGGGTTCGATACTGCCGACGACAGTTCTCGTGTCGAGCCTGTCAATCGGGGGCAGCCGTCATGGTTGGTGTTTCGGGGTTCGGGAGTCTGCGCCGTTGGTTGGTGGTGTCAGCCGTTTCGGCAGTGATCGGGCCGGGAATGGCTGTGTCCGGCGCACCTGCGTCCGGAGTGGTAGGCGGTGCGCCGGGTTCCAACAACCCGGGTGTCGGTAGGCACGACGGGAGTTCAGGCCCGAGGTGACTCCGTTGGGAGGTCCATCTCCGCGGACGGCCGCTATGTCGTGTTCGCCTCTGACGCGCCGAATCTGGTCCACGGTACGAAGCCGCACCTCGATGAGGTGTTCGTGCGCGATCGGGTGAGGCACACGACCCGAATGGTCTCGGTGAGCACGAGCGGCCACGAGGGCAATGAGAACTCCTTTGATCCGTCGATCTCCGCGGACGGCCGGTTCGTGGCCTTTGACTCATACGCGACGAACCTGGTCCCTCACGACCCCAGGGCGCAAGACGTGTTCGTTCGCGACCTGATGGCGCACACGACCCGACTCGTCTCGGTCACGCTCGGGGGCCGACCAGCCAACGGCGACTCCCTGGAGCCGTCCATCTCGGCCCACGGAAGGTTCGTCGCGTTCACGTCCTCGGCGTCCAACCTGGTCCCCGGCTTGACCTTCAACAGGTACCGCGTGTTCGTCCGGGACCTGGTGTCGCACACGACCCGCAGGGTGTCGGTTCCCACCGGAGGTGGGTCGATCAACGACGACGCCGACTCTCCGTCTATCTCTGCGGACGGGCGGTTCGTCGCGTTCGACTCGTCCGCGTCCAACCTCGTTGCCGGCGCCAAGGGGGGTGTTTTCCTCCGTGACCGGGCGCGTCGCACGACCACCCTCATCTCGGTCGGCTTCAGGGGCAGGCCGGCCAACAAGGCGTCCTTTGAGCCGGCGATCTCGGCCGACGGCCGGTACGTGGCATTCGTCTCGGACGGGTCCAACCTGGTCCGCGGCGATACCAACGACGTCTATGACGTGTTTGTTCGTGACCGCGTTCGGCGCACCACGCGCAGGGTGTCGGTCAGCACGACCGGGCACCAGAGCAGGCAGTCACGATTCGACGCCTTCATGACTCCCTCCATCTCCGCCCACGGCCGGTTCGTCGTGTTCGCCTCGACGGCCTCCAACCTGGCCGGGGGCGACACCAATCGTGGAAGCGACGTGTTCGTCCGCGACACGGCGGCGGACGCGACCCTGCTGGTCTCGGTCAGCCTCGGCGGCGGGTCGGGCAACGGTGAGAGCCGTCTCCCGGGGATAAGCGCCGTCGGGTCCAGCGTCGTATTCTCCTCGGTCGCATCCGACCTCGTTCCAAGCGACACCAACCACAAGCGTGACGTGTTCGTCCGCGACCGGCCTACAGGCTGAGGGGCCACGGCGCGGGGTCGTCGGTACAGCCAGTCAGCCAGCGTGCCCACGGCGCCGACATCGACTCAGCTCACGGCAGAACCGAGCTGGCTGGCGTCTGGCGCTCCGGTGACGCCTGAGCGATGATTCTGGCCGCGGATCCCGGTCTCAGTAGGTGCGGCCGTGGCTGCACCTGAACGATCGATTGGAGTGGGATGGCCAAGCTGACCTATGCAGCGAT
>JAWWPH010000028.1:0-5543 GCA_033850875.1 Nocardioidaceae bacterium
TCGGGGTGCGCGCCGAGGTCGGCGCCGGGCAGGAAGTGGTAGGACTCGTCCTTGGCCCGGCAGCCCACCAGCGCCGCGAACTCCTCGGGCGGGTGGATGTGGAAGGGGAGCCGGTGACCGTAGTCGAAGATCTTCGGCAACCGCCCCAAGCCGTCGGGATGCACCGCTGCGTACTCGGCGCCCATGACCACATCGGGGGCGCTGGAGACGGCGTCCCTGAGCGTCAGGCGGGTACCGTCGTCGGTCGCCACGTAGCTCAGACCCTCGTCGTCGGGTCCGACGCGGTTGTCGGCAGGGGTGGTGGAGCCCAGCCACCGCTCACAGATATAGCCCCGCTCCCCCACGTCGTAGGCCTCCTCGGGAAGGCCGAGCCGGCGGCCGGGAGGCAGGAAGTCACGCGCCACCCAGGCCGGCTCCAGTCGCAGGACCCCGTTGCCCGTGTTGAGCAGGGCCTCGGTTCGCTCGAGCGACGCGTCTTGGGTCATCCGGTAACTCCCGCTGCGCCCGTCAGCCCTTGACGCCGGTGAGCGCGATGCCCTGCACGAACCGACGCTGGAAGATCATGAAGACGACGACCATGGGCAGCGTCGAGATCACCGACCCCGCGAAGAGCAGGTTCCACGATGTGTTGTGTTTGACCACGAACAGCGCGAGCCCCAGCGGTGCGGTGTAGTGCCCTGGGTCGTTGATGATGATCAGCGGCCACAAGAAGTCCTCCCAGGCGCCCTGGAAGGTGAAGATCGCGGTCGCCGCCAGCGCAGGAGTGCACAGCGGCAGCACGACACTCCAGAAGATCCTGAACTCCGAGGCGCCGTCGATCCGGGCGGCGTCGAGCAGGTCGTCGGGGATGGACAGCATGTACTGGCGGAGCAGGAAGATGCCGAACGCGCTGACGGTGCCCGGCATGATCAGTCCCCAGTAGGAGTCGAGCCACCCGTGCCCGCCGTTGCCGAAGATGTCGTTGCCGTTGAAGAGGGGGATGTGCTTCAGCACGAGGTAGTTGGGGACCAGCGTCACCTGTCCGGGAATCATCATCGTGGCGAGGAAGACCATGAAGATCGCGTCGCGCCCGGGGAACTTCCGCTTCGCGAACACGTACGCCGACAGCGAGTTGAAGAACAACTGAAGCACTGTCACGGTGGTCGCCACGAAGGCACTGTTGGCGAACCAATGCCAGTCACCAGTGGCGTCCGCGTTCAGTCCGGTGGGATGCCCGATGCCGAGGAAGCCCTTGTAGCCGTCGAGCGTCGGGTTGGGCGGGATCCAGTGCGGCGGGTAGGAGAAGATGTCGCCCATCTGCTGGAAGGACGCGCTGACCAGCCACGCGAAGGGTGCTACGAACAGGAGCGCACCGGGGACCAGGATGACGTAGCAGGCGACCCGTCCCCACGTGGGCAGCCTGCGACGACGCTTCGGCTTCGAGAGCCGGCGCGGCTGGGGCGTGATCGGGGGGACGGCGGGGACCTCGACTTCCGAGGCGTCATGCGTCGTGGTCATGCGTCCGCCCTCCGGTAGAGCTGCAGCTGCAGGAGCGTCACCGCGAACAGCAGGACGAACAGGCCGTACGCCAGCGTGCTCGCGTAGCCCATCTCGTAGTACGTGAAGGCGCTTTGGTAGATGTAGTAGACGACCGTGGTCGTACGCCCGACCGGGCCGCCACCGGTCATGACGAAGATCTGGGTGAAGATCTGGAACGAGCCGATGATCCCGATCACCAGCAGGAAGAGGGTCGTGGGGGCCAGCATCGGGATCGTGATGTAGCGCAGCCTCGAGAACGCGTTCGCCCCGTCGATCTTGGCCGCCTCGTAGAGCTCTTCGGGGATGGACTGGAGCCCGGCCAGGTACACCACCATCGAGAACCCCACGCCGCCCCAGATGGCCATCAAGATGACCGACGGCATCGCCAGGTTCTTCGACGACAAGAAGAGCAGCGGCTGCTGGATGAGGTGCACCTTCAGCAGGTAGAAGTTGAACAGTCCGTAGTCGCCGTTGTACAGCCACTTCCAGAGGATGGCGCTCGCAACGAACGGCGTCACCACCGGCAGGAAGTACATCGTGCGGAACAGGCCCCGGAAACGCAGGGGTTGGTTGAGCAGCAGAGCGACACCGAGCCCGATCGCCATGGTGAGCGGGATCGAGCCACCGGTGAAGTACGCGGTGTTGATGACGGACTGCTTGAACTGCTGGTCGTGGATCATGTCGCGGTAGTTCTGCAGCCCGACGAACGGCTTGGCGGGCTGGAGGATGTTCCACTCGTGGAACGTCAGGTAGAACGCGTAGATCAGCGCGAACACGGTGAAGACCGAGAACAGGATCAGCCCCGGCGCGAGGAACAGGTACGCGTTCCACTCCCTGCCCATCTGCCGGAACTTGTAGCGGACGCCGCGCTTTCGGCTGTTGATCCGCCTCGGCAGGGTCGCGGTGGCCATCGGGCAAGCCTCCTGTTCAGACGGCCGGCCCGGGCCGGAGCCCGGGTCGGCCGCACACTGATCGGTCCGTCGATCTCGGCGAGCTAGTGCGCCAGGATCTGCTGGCCTTGCTGAGCGGCGTTCGCGAGGGCCTGCTTGGCTGTCTCGTCGCCGTAGAACGCCTTGCCGAGCTCGGTGTTGAGAGCCTCCTGGATCTTCGGGAACTTCGGGTTCGACACGGTGCCCGAGACGCCGCACTTCATCAGGTCGACGAAGCCCTTCAGCACAGGCTTGGTCTTGACCGCGTCACCGAGGAGCGACTGCAAGGGCGGAAGCTCACTGCCGTCCTTCGACCCGTAGGTCCACAGCCCTACGTTCTTGGGCGAGTCGAGGTACTCGATCCACTTCCAGGCCGCGTCGGCGTTCTTGGTGTTCGACGTGATCACCAGGGCGTCCCCGGCGGTGGTGGTCTTGCATCCCGCCGTCCCGCTGGGCAGCGGCGCAGTGGCCCACTTGCCCTTGATCTTCGGGAAGCTGCTGTCCATGTAGCTGGCGAACCAGGAGCCAGCCATGTACATCGCCGACTGCCCGTTGGCGAATGCCGCGCCGCCCGTGTAAGAGTCGGAGTTCAGGTAGTCGGGCGGTGCGAACTTCACCAGGCTGACGTAGAACTCGGCGGCCTTCTGGGCCGCGGGGCTGTCGAAGGCGATGCTCTTGCCGTCCTTGGAGAGCAGGTCTCCCCCGGCCTGGTACAGCCACGGGTACCAGTAGTAGTACGCCTCGTTGGCGAACAGGGCGAAGCCGTACTGCTTCTTGGACGGGATGGTGAGCTTCTTCGCGTCGTTGTAGAACTCGCTCCAGGTCTTCGGCGGCGACTTGATGCCGGCCGCCTTGAAGAGGTCGGTGCGGTAGAAGAGCCCCGTTGTCTCGCCGTCGAACGGGAGCCCCCAGATGCTGTTGTTGTAGGTCACCGGGGTCTTGAAGGCGGGGATGAAGTCGGCGGGCTTCACCACAGTGCTGCGGCCGATGTAGTTGTCGAGGTTGACCAGCGCCTGGCGTGAGGCGAAGTCGGCCACGTCGCCGAGGTCGAGGTACGCGGTGTCGGGAGCCTCACCAGCAGCGATCTGGGTCGTCAGCTTCGTGCCCGCGCTGTCGGCGTTGACGTTTTCCAGCTTGATGGTGATGGTCGGGTTCTTCTTGTGGAAGTCGGCGGCGAACTTCTTCATCTGGTCGTTGTTGACCCACGACTGGAACGTGATCGTGACCGGCTTCTTGGGCGCGGCCACCGTCCCGGAGCCCTTGCCGGCATCGGTGTTCGTGGAAGAGCTGCCCCCACCGCAGCTGGCGACGGCCAAGAGCCCGAGCACCGGCCCGATGGCCAGCAGGGCTCTACGTAACTTCGGACTCTTCACGGACCAGCTCCTCGCTAAGACGGCGACCGAAACAAAAACGCAGCCAAGAAGTGCACCGCAGGGCGTGCAAATCGTTTGGCGGTTCGGCCAAGCGTCGTGCACGCGACCGGGGTTGTCAATAGATTGCGGCTACAGCCTGGTCACGTTTGGGACCCCGGTCGACGGGCCGGGGTCCTCCCCGTCACCACGCCCGGGCGGGGTGGTCGGCGGCATGCCTCTAAGACGCTCGCCCGGCCGAGGGCGCCTCGCCGTAGCGGCGGCGGTAGGCACGGCCGAAGTACGACGGGCTGTTGAAGCCCGCGGCGTGGCAGACCTCGGTGACGCCGAGGTCGGTGGAGACGAGCAGCGACCGGGCGAAGCGCAGCCGACGCTGCTGAAGGTACGCCTGGAACGGCGTACCGGTGGCCTGCCGGAAACGCTCGCTGAAGTAGTTCGGGGACAGGTGCGCCTGCGCCGCGACCGCGGCCAGCGTGAGTGGCTCACGGAAGTGGCGGTCGACGTACAGCACCGCACGCCGGATCTCGGCCTGCGCCCCGGGCGGCGGCTCCTGCTCGGCGCCCGCAGCGCTCGGGTCACGCCTGCGGATCAGCTCGATGAAGATGCAGCGCAGTACCGCGGCCATCAGGGCGGGCGAACCGGGTCGACCCGCCACGGACTCGTCCCACAGCCTGCGGAAGTCGGGTTCGGCCTCGTCGAAGCTCTCGACGGCGGCGGGCGGCCAGCCCGTCCTCGAGGGCAGCAGCTCGTCGAGCTCCCGCTCGGCGGCGTTGGCGTCGATCACGACGTTGTAGCACGTCAGGGGCCTGTCAGAGGTGGGGACCAGCTCGTGGAAGTCGGTCGGGGTCAGCAGGAAGACACTGCCCGGTTCGACGATCTGCTCGACCCCGTTCAGGACGTGGCGAGCGGTCCCCGCGATGACGAACCCCAGCTCGTAGAAGTCGTGCCAGTGCACGGCGACCGGGCCGAGCTCCGGACGCATGACCCGGATCTCGGCATCGCGGGCGAGCAGGCCGTCGACGGTGTACCGCTCGACCGGCTCGACCACCGGCCCTCTGCTCCGCACCTCGTCGACTGTATCCGGCCATCCGCGACATCCGACCTCCTTTCCCGCCGAGGAGTCGCGTCCTTCCCGCCGAGGAGTCGCTTGTGTACCGCGGAGGACTGACGTCGTCCCCGCCGGGGAGTCAACCGGTACAGCGAGGCGAGACGGGACGGATCTCCTGGGGTTCGGGCGCTGCTCCGTGATCTCTGGGGGACAGAAGTGACTGGGACCAAAGTGACTCCTGGGCGGGGACTCCTGACCACTGGGCGGGGATTGCCTGACTCTTCGGCGGGGTCGGACGTTGCGTCGCCAGTACCCGGGTCGCGCAGATCACCCTCGCGTGCACCGGGGCTTCTGTGGGACAGTTCAAGCCCTGCGGGAATCAGCCCGCCGATGGAGGGCGCGAGATCGGAGACCCATGGCGATCACTCCACAGGAGACGCAGGGCTCGGTCCCCGACAAGTCGCGGGTGACGCTGGCCCAGGTCGCCGACCTGGCGGGGGTGAGCCCGACCACTGTCTCCCACGTGCTGTCCGGCAAGCGGATGGTCGGCGCGGCGACACGCGGACACGTCCAGGACGCGATCCGGCAGCTCGGCTACCGACCCAACAACATCGCCCGAAGCCTGCGCACGAGCCGGTCCCGCATGGTGGCCGTCGTGGTGCCCGACATCACGAACCC
>JAWWPH010000045.1:0-4339 GCA_033850875.1 Nocardioidaceae bacterium
ACGTGGACGCGGCCGTCGCGGGCACGGTCGGACAGCGCTCCGCGCAGCGCGGCCGCCTTCACCTTCTTCGGGGTGCGCTGGACGTAGTCGTGCGGCGTGGGCCCGTTGACCGACCCGCCGCCGGCGAACTGCGGCGCGCGGATCGAGCCCTGACGGGCACGGCCGGTGCCCTTCTGCCGGTACGGCTTGCGGCCGCCACCGGCGACCTCGCCGCGGTTCTTGGTGGAGTGTGTGCCCTGGCGGGCCGCGGCCTGCTGGGCGACGACCACCTGGTGGATCAGCGGGATGTTGACCTGTACGTCGAAGATCTCGGCCGGGAGCTCCACCGTGCCCGACTTGTTTCCGGAGGCGTCGAGGATGTCGACCGTCGTCACTGCTCGTCTCCCTTCGCCTTGGCCGCACTGCGGACGATGACAACGGTGCCGCGCGCGCCGGGGATGGCGCCCTTCACGAGGATGAGGCCGCGGTCGGCGTCGACGGCGTGCACGGTGAGGTTCTGGACCGTGATCGTCTCGACGCCCATCCGTCCGGCCATCCGCATGCCCTTGAAGACACGGCCAGGGGTGGAGCAGCCGCCGATGGAACCGGGCTTGCGGTGGTTGCGGTGCGAGCCGTGCGAGGCGCTGACGCCGTGGAACCCGTGCCGCTTCATCACACCGGCGAAGCCCTTGCCCTTGCTGGTGCCGGTGACGTCGATCTTCTCGCCGGCCGTGAACAGGTCGGCGTTCAGCTCCTGGCCCGGCGCGTAGCTGCCCGCGTCGGCGGTGCGGATCTCGACGAGGTGGCGACGAGGTGTGACCCCGGCCTTCTCGAAGTGCCCCGCAAGCGGCTTGGTCACCTTCGAGGCCTTGACCTCACCGAAGCCGAGCTGCACGGCGGAGTACCCGTCGGTGTCGGCGGCCCGGACCTGGGTGACGACGTTGGAGGCCGCCGAGATGACGGTCACGGGGACGACGCGGTTGTTCTCGTCCCACAGCTGCGTCATCCCGAGCTTGGTGCCCAGGAGCCCACGGACGGTTCGTTCTGGGGAGAGTGAAGGAGTGCTCATGGGTGTCGGTGTCCTCAGAGCTTGATCTCGATGTCGACGCCGGCAGGGAGCTCGAGCCGCATCAGCGAGTCGACCGTCTTCGGCGTCGGGTCAATGATGTCGATGAGACGCTTGTGCGTACGCATCTCGAAGTGCTCCCGGCTGTCCTTGTACTTGTGCGGCGAGCGGATCACACAGAACACGTTCTTCTCAGTGGGAAGCGGCACCGGGCCCGCGACCTTGGCGCCCGTGCGTGTCACCGTGTCGACGATCTTGCGCGCCGACGAGTCGATGACCTCGTGGTCGTAGGCCTTGAGCCGGATGCGGATCTTTTGTCCCGCCATGCTCTCGCTTCGTCCTATCTCGTTCGTGCAGAAGACGTGCCCACGCCTCGGTGAAGAGGGCTCGAACCCGTCACTGTCTCCGACCCCCGAGGTCGGGTGTGTCGCGCTTTTTGGACGTGCCACGCCAGATGTCGTGCTGGTCTCGGGAGTTGGTTTGCCGCTCCCGGCTACCGAGGTCGGTGCCGGGTCGGCGGTGTCTCCGGTGCGGCGAAACCGACCGCCTCACCTGGCCCCGGCACTGCGTGACCTCGGCGTGAGTGGAACTCGGCTCGCCCCGGCGATCCCGCCTGAGCAACCCCGATAGTCTGCCAGATGGAGCCAGCCATGCCAAATCCGTATGCCGTCCGTGGCGAGGGGGCTGCCGTGCCGGGAGTTGACGCCAACACATCGCCGGACTCCGCCACGAAATGGCGGTGGGTCACCATTGCAGTACTCGGGGCCACGGTCGCACAGCTGGCCGCGGCGGCCACGTTCGCATCGAGGCTGCCTCAGTTCGAGGCCAAGGGGTTCGGCGTCCGGCTCGTCGCATACCCGGCGCTCATGCTGTCGGTACCGGCGATCTGGGCGCTCGTGCGCCGGGCGCGTGCAAGGTCGTCACCGCTGCCGTGGGCCGGCTTCGCGCTGATCATGGTGCCGTTCCTGATCGACGTCTCGGGGAACTCGGCCAACCTGTACGACACGCTTTTCTGGTGGGACGACGCCAACCACCTCGTCAACTGGGCTTTCCTGTGCGCGGGCGTGGGGCTGCTGTTGCTGCGGGCCGCGATCGAGCCCACCTGGGCACTCGGGCTCGTCATAGCCGGCCTCGGCGCCCTGCTTGCTATCGGCTGGGAGCTCGCCGAGTGGTACACCTTCATCCGGCATGGAACGGAGCTGGGCACCGCCTACACCGACACCCTCGGCGACCTCGCTCTCAGCAGTCTCGGGGGCTGCCTCGCGGCGGTCCTGGTCGTCAGGTACGCCAACCGGCGCACGCGGGAGCTCCTGAGAAGAGCACCAGAGGTGCCATAGACGGCCCCTAGCGGTCGAAGTACGTGAGCGGCTGCTTCGACCGCGCCAGCTGGACCCGAGTACGGGTGTAGCTGTCCAGGTCCGGCAGCGCCGACAGCGGGAACCAGGCCACCTCGAGATTCTCGTCGTCGGCCACGCGGGCGACTCCGCCAAGGTATCCGCAGGCGAACGTCAGGTCGAGGAACTGCACCTGGTCACCGTTGGTGTACACCTGCGGTTCGAGCGACACGACAGAGACCAGCCGCTCCACCTCGGCGACGACCCCTGTCTCTTCGGTGACCTCCCGACGAAGAGTCACCGCCGGCTGCTCACCGGGCTCGATGATCCCGCTCGGCAGCGCCCATGCGCCTGAGTCGACCCTTCGGGTGAGGAGCAGGCGGTCGGACGCGTCGAGCACGATGCCCGATACTCCCGTCAGCCAGAGCGGGTCGTGGCCGATCTTCGCCCGAAGGGTCGCAATGAAGGCAGGTATGGGCATCGGCTCACCCTATGCACGAGCGCTAGCCGACCGTTTCCGGGCCACGGCGCGTCACCGCGCCTATGAGGCGGGGCGCGCTCAGGCGGGGACGCCCGAGAACTGGGCAGCGTAGAGCCGCTCGTACGCACCGCCAGCCGTGAGCAGGCTCTCGTGCGTCCCCTGCTCGACGATGCGTCCACCCTCCATGACCACGATCCGGTCGGCGTCTCGGATCGTCGACAGCCGGTGCGCGATCACGAAGCTGGTGCGGCCCTCACGCAGCTGCTCCATCGCACGCTGTACGAGGGCCTCGGTGCGGGTGTCGACGGAGCTCGTCGCCTCGTCGAGGACCAGGATCGCGGGGTCGGCGAGGAAGGCGCGCGCGATCGTGAGCAGCTGCCGCTGGCCCGCGCTGATGTTCGTCGCCTCGTCCTCGATCACGGTGTCGTAGCCGTCGGGCAGGGTGCGGACGAAGTGGTCGACGTACGCCGCCTCCGCCGCCCGGTGGATGTCCGCCTCGGACGCGTCGGTCGCTCCGTAGGAGATGTTGTCGCGGATCGTGCCACCGAAGAGCCAGGTGTCCTGGAGCACGACGCCGAAGTTCGCGCGCAGCACGGCCCGGTCGATGTCGGCGATGTCGACTCCGTCGAGGGTGATGCGGCCGCCGCCGACCTCGTAGAACCGCAGCAGCAGGTTCGTCAGGGTGGTCTTGCCCGCACCGGTAGGGCCCACGATGGCGACCGTGCTGCCGGGCTCGGCGGTCAGGTCGAGATGCTCGATGAGCGGCTCGTCGGGCGAGTACGAGAACGACACGTCCTCAAAGGCGACCTCACCCACGATCGCGACAGGTCTGACGGCGTCCACCGGGTCGGGGATCTCCTCGGCCGTGTCGAGGAGCTGGAAGACACGCTCCGCCGATGCCATCCCCGACTGGAGCAGGTTGAGCATCGACGCCACCTGGGTCAGGGGCTGGGTGAACTGGGGCGAGTACTGGATGAACGCCTGGACGTCGCCGATGCTCAGGGAGCCGGACGCCACCCGCAGCGCCCCGATGACCGCCACCGCGACGTAGTTGACGTTCGAGACGAACATCATGGTCGGCTGGATGATGCCGGAGATGAACTGGGCGCGGAAGCTGGCATCGAACAGAGCGTTGTTGTGGCTCTCGAACACCTCGCGCGCCTGCTTCTGACGTCCGAACACCTTCACGATCTCGTGACCCGTGAAGACCTCCTCGATGTGACCGTTGAGGCGTCCGGTCGAGGCCCACTGCTCCATGAACTGGGGCTGCGAGCGTTGGGCGATCATCTTGGTGATCACCGCCGCCACCGGGACGGTGACCACCGCCACCAGGGCGAGCAGCGGCGAGATCGAGAACATGACCGCGAGGACTCCGACGACGGTGAAGGCCGACGTCAGCAGCTGGCTCATCGTCTGCTGCAGTGACTGTGCGACGTTGTCGATGTCGTTGGTGACGCGGGACAGCAACTCGCCGCGCGG
>JAWWPH010000075.1:0-5207 GCA_033850875.1 Nocardioidaceae bacterium
TGATCCATCGCTACACCGAACACATAGCGCCGTGCCCGGCACCCGAATGGGTGCCGGGTGCGGCACCTTCTGCGTGGGGGCAGCCTGCAGTCTGCGGGGCGAAACCCGCAACCGTTGGTCGGCAGGCGTCGTGCCCGGAGGGGGCGCGCTGCCCAGCTGGCGGCCGCGGCAGCTAGACCGGGCGCGGGTCGGCGGGTCCACCCTCGGTCCGGCGTTCCGGCCGGCAGTCAGCCAGCGTTGTTGTCCGGGTCGATCCGGTCGGCTTCGTGGATCTGAGCGTCGAGGTCGGCGCGGGCCTGAGCGCTGCGCTCCTGTTCCTGCGCCGCCGCGTCTCGCAGCCGCGCAGCGTCGGCTGCCTTCTTGTCGGCCTCAGCCTTCGCGATCCGCGCCCGTTCGCTGACCTGCTGCGCGCTGGCCTCCTGCTGGGCGACCTCAGGGGCGCGGGCGGCGGCGTCCTCGCGCAGCGTCTGCGCCCGCTTTCGCTTGGCGTTCGCGGTGTTGCGGCTGACCAGTACGGCGACGGCCACCAGCAGCGCGACGACTGCAATGACCACGATGATCCAGCTAGCGGTGTTCACGTCGACATCCTTCGTCTCCTCGTCGGCGGACCGGCCCGCCCGTTCTCCGTAGCCTAGGCGTCGTACGCGACGCCCGTGGCGTGGATCGGGCAGTACCCGTACGGGTTCTTCGCCAGGTACTGCTGGTGGTAGTCCTCCGCGTAGAAGTAGTCGCCGAGCGGGAGGATCGACGTGGTGATCTCGCCGTACCCGCGGGCGGACATGGCCGCCTGGTAGGCAGTCCGCGATGCCTCGGCCTGCGCCTGCTGCTCGGGGCTCGTGGTGAGGAGGATGGACCGGTACTGCGTGCCGATGTCGTTGCCCTGACGCATGCCCTGCGTGGGGTTGTGGGCCTCCCAGAAGACCTTCAGCAGGTCGGCGTAGGACACCCGTTGGGGGTCGAAGACGACGCGGACGACTTCTGCGTGCCCGGTACGCCCGGTGCAGACCTCCTCGTAGCTGGGGTTGGGCGTGACGCCGCCCGCGTAGCCGACGGACGTCGACCAGACGCCGGGGACCTCCCAGAACATCTTCTCGTCGCCCCAGAAGCAGCCGAGCCCGAAGACGGCGACCTCGTACCCCTCAGGCGTCGGCCCCTCGAGGGGGGTCCCGAGGACCAGGTGGGTGGCCGGAACGCTGAAGGGCCTGGTGTCGCGGCCGGGGAGGGCGCGGTCCGGGGTGGGCAGCTCGGTCTTGGTTCGGCCGAAGATCATGAGTGTCTCGCTCTCGCTATACGGTGAGGCATGGGTGGAGTCGTGCGCCGGCTGGGTCCTGAGCATTCGGGCCCGTTGGCTCGGCTGTGGCAGGAGGCGAACCACCGCAGGACCACCGAGCTCGGACTGGCTGCCATGGTGGACTCGGCTCCTGTTCTCGCTCGGCCGGGGTCGTTCGGTGTCGGGGTGCTGGATGGTGGCGTGCTGGCGTCGGCAGCCGTCGCCATGCCCGCCCGCGGCGACGACGGCCGTAGCTCGCGCAACGTCGCCGGCCTCGCCCATATTTCCTCCGTTGCGACTGACCCGGCGCGCTGGGGTGAGGGACTCGCCACGGTGAGCCTGACCGCGGTCATGTCGCAGGCTCGCCGGCGAGGATATGCACGATGTCAACTGTGGGTCTTCCAGGGCAACGCCGGGGCCCGCCACGTGTACGAGAAGGCGGGGTTCGAGCAGTCCGGGCGGCCCCCACGCAGCCACGACCGCGACGCGCCGATGGTGCACTACGTCACGGAGCTGACCGCGCCGCCGCCCATTGCGAGGGAGGCCGCGCGGGTGGTCTGCCTCGACGACTCCGGCAGGGTCCTGCTGATGCATTGGCGCGACCGCGTCGACGGGCACCAGCTCTGGGAGCCTCCGGGCGGTGGGGTCGAGCCCGGCGAGGAGCCGATCGACGCCGTACGGCGGGAGTGGGTCGAGGAGACCGGTCTCCCGGTACCTCAGCTGGCCGCGGCTGCGACGACCGTGGCGCGCGACGTCTTCTGGGCCGGTGGGCGGCTCGTGGCCGAGGAGACGTTCTTCCTCGCCCGGATGCCCGTGGCGCAGAGGCCCGAGCCGGCGGCCCTCACCGCGTCGGAGCGCGTCGAGTACCTCGGCTCAGCCTGGGTGGGGCGTTCCGACTTCGCGACGCTGGCCTACGACGGTGACCCGGTGGAGCCGGACCTCGTGCCGGTACTGGAGCGCCTCGACGCGTGACGCAGGGAGCCACCTAGGCTTCACTGCATGACTGAGCCGACCGAGTACGGGTTCGAGACCAAGCTGATCCATGCCGGGCAGCAGGCCGACCCTGCGACCGGTGCTGTCATGACGCCGATCTTCGCCACGAGCACGTACAAGCAGGACGGTGTCGGTGGCCTGCGGGGCGGCTACGAGTACTCGCGCACCGCCAATCCGACGCGGCACGCCCTGGAGGGATGCCTGGCGGCACTCGAGGGCGGCGGCCGCGCCGTCGCCTTCGCCTCGGGCATGGCCGCCGAGGATGCCCTGGTCCGGGTCGTCTGCAGGCCGGGAGACCACGTCGTGCTGCCCATGGACGCCTACGGCGGCACGTACCGGCTGTTCCGCAAGATCCTCGGCCCGTGGGGCCTCGACTTCACGCCGGCGTCCATCCACGACCCGGCGGCGATCGCCGCGGCCATCATTCCCGGCCGTACGAAGATCGTCTGGATCGAAACGCCGAGCAACCCTCTGCTCGGCGTTGCCGACATTGCCGCGATCGCCGCCATCACGCACGACAGCGGAGCGATCCTCGTGGTCGACAACACGTTCGCGACCCCGTACCTGCAGCAGCCGATCTGGCTCGGTGCCGACGTGGTGGTGCACTCGACGACGAAGTACGCAGGGGGCCACAGCGACGTCGTCGGGGGCGCAGTGGTCACGGCTGACCCGGCACTGGGTGCCGAGATCGCCGCCTTCCAGAACTCGACGGGTGCGACGGCCGGGCCGTTCGACGCCTTTCTCGTGCTGCGCGGGCTCAAGACCCTGGCCGTGAGGATGGACCGGCACTGCGACAACGCGGAGCGCCTCGTCGACTTCCTGGTGGGGCACGATGCGGTGCGTTCGGTGTACTACCCGGGGCTGCCCGACCACCCCGGGCACGAGCTCGCGGCGCGGCAGATGCGGCGCTTCGGCGGCATGGTGTCGTTCCAGCCGACGGGCGGCACGGCGGCCGCGATGGAGATCTGCCGGCGGGCGTCGCTGTTCACCCTCGCGGAGTCCCTCGGCGGCGTCGAGTCCCTGATCGAGCTCCCCGCGGTGATGACGCATGCGTCGGTTGCCGAGTCGCCGCTCGCCGTCCCCGACGACCTGGTCAGGCTCTCGGTCGGTCTCGAGGCGTTCGACGACCTCGTTGCCGACCTCGCGCAGGCATTGGCCCCTTGACCGGTGTCGAGTGGGTAGAAATGTCCGGCCGAGTGGGCAGGAATGTCGGCTCGAGCGGGCAGGAATGTCGGGTCGAGCGGGCGGGAATGTCGGGTCGAGCGAGCAGGAACGTGCGGCTGAGTAGCGCGTACGCGCGCCGAGACGCCAATCGCTGCGCGACGCCGCCAAAAGCGGGGCCGTTGGTGACGTCTCGCGGAAGGGGGAAGCCCTATGAGGACGAAGAGCCCATGAGTCCTGTGAGTACGGCGAAGTCGCTGGCGTACTGCGTCGACTTCGGCTCGACGTTCACCAAGGCGGCCCTCGTCGACGTAGAGACCGGCGACCTGCTCGGTACCGCCAGCCACCGCACGACCATCGACACCGACGTCCTCGACGGCTGGGACCACATCCGCGCTCGACTCGGTCGACTCGCCGGTGCGGCGGACGTACCGGTGTACGCCTGCTCCTCGGCCGGCGGCGGTCTGCGGATCGCCGTCGTGGGCAACGAAGAGCTGGTCACGTCGGAGGCCGGCCGGCGGGTGGCTCTCTCGAGCGGCGGTCGTGTCGTACACGTCTCGTCGGGAGACGTCGACCTCGAGCGACTCGGGCGGGCCGATCCCGATGTCGTGCTGCTGGTGGGGGGTACGGACGGCGGCAACGCAGAGGTACTGCTGGCCAACGCGGCGACACTGGGGCGGGCAGCTTGGTCCACACCCGTCGTCGTGGCAGGCAACCGCGACGCGACCGAGACCATCTCCGACCTGCTCGGGGGAGCGGGCGTTCCACATGTACTGGCGGCCAACGTCGTCCCCCAGATCGGGGTCCTCGAGCCGTCGAGCGCGCGCGCAGCGATCCGCGAGATGTTCCTGACCCATGTGATCGGCGGAAAGCACCTGTCGTCGCGCGCCGACTTCACCGCCATGGTGAAGGGAGCGACTCCCGACGTGGTGCTCAGCGCGGTCGAACTGCTGGCATCCCGCGCATCTGACGCGTCCGGCGCATCCGGCGCATCCGAGCGGCCGGTAGCGCGTGACGTCGTCGTCGTCGACATCGGAGGGGCCACCACGGACGTGTACTCGGTGCTCGAGCTCGACCCGGAGGAAGGCTCGCTGGCTCGCGAGGTCGTTGCCGCAACCTCGGTCACGCGCACGGTCGAGGGTGATCTCGGGATGCGGTGGAGTGCGGTGAGCACGGTCGAGGCGGCCGTGGAGGCCGGTCTGGCCGAGGCGCAGCTGATGGCCGCCGCGCAAGCCCGCCGTGCGGACCCGGGCCTGGTCGCCACGACCGAGGACGAGAAGGAAGCGGACCTGCAGATCGCGTCGGCGGCCGTGGCCCTCGCGGTCAGGCGTCACGCGGGTCGCCAGCAGGTCGTGTGGTCAGCGGACGGACGCCTGCTCGAGCGCAGCGGCAAGGATCTCCGGGAGGTGGACCTGCTCGTCGGCTCCGGAGGCGTGCTGCGTCACGGCAGCGGAGTCGACGCGGGCCGCGTCCTTCGGGCGGCGACCGGAGACCAGGTCCGCGGCGGTTGGCTGGTGCCTCGACGTCCGCGGCTGGTGATCGACCGGGACTACGTACTGGCCGCGGCCGGGTTGCTCGCTGAGGAGCACCCGGCCGCGGCCGTTCGTATGGTGGCCAGGCTCGATGAGGCCGTCGCCGATCAGTGAGCCAGCGTGACTTCCTCCTCGACGAGATCGGCGTCCTCGCCGGCTGCCTCACGTGCCTTGAGCGGCACCTCGGGGATGAAGAACGACACGGCCAGAGCCACCAGCAGCACCGGCACCGCCCAGAGGAACACGTCGTG
>JAWWPH010000090.1:0-4972 GCA_033850875.1 Nocardioidaceae bacterium
GAAGCGACATTCTGGCCCGCTGGAGGCGACATTCTCGCCCGCTGGAGGCTGCGTTCCTGCCCGCTCGAGGCGACATTCTGGCCCGCTCGAGGCGACATTCTCGCCCGCTCGAGGGAGCATTCTCGCCCGCTCGAGGCTGCATTCTCGCCCGCTCCAAGAGACATTCTCGCCCGCTCGAGGGTGCATTTGCGCCCGCTGGAGGCTGCATTCCTGCCCACTCGAGGGTGCATTTGCGCCCGCTCGACGGTGGGGGGTCACGGATAGTCTGGTCTGGCCCTGCCGAGACGACGGACGACGGTGACCAGCCATGGACGAGCACTCGAAAGCCCTCGATGCGGCCCACAAGCAGGCGACGGCGTTCCTGGAGTCGCTGCCTACCCGCCCTGTCTGGCCACGGGCCACGTACGAGCAGATGCGCGCGGCCTTCGATGCGCCGCTGCCCGAGCGCGGGTCCGATGCGGCGTCGGTCGTCGAGGAGCTGGCGGCAGTGGCCGATCGTGGGATCGTGGCCAGTGCCGGCGGCCGGTTCTTCGGGTTCGTCGTCGGTGGTGCCCTGCCCGCGGCTCTGGCGGCGGAATGGCTGACGTCGGCGTGGGACCAGAATGCAGGGCTGTCGAGCATGGCGCCTGCTGCCGCGGCGGCGGAGGCGGTCGCGGGGAAGTGGCTCGTCGAGATCCTCGGTCTCCCGCGTGGGTCCTCGGTCGGCTTCGTCACCGGCGCGATGATGTCGAACTTCACGTGTCTCGCGGCGGGTCGCCGTCGCGTGCTCGCGGAGGCCGGGTGGGATCTGGACGCCCGTGGGCTCCGCGGCGCCCCAGACACCGCCATCGTGGTCGGCGCTCATCGCCACGACACGATCGACAGGGCCCTGCGGCTGCTCGGTTTCGGCGACGACGAGCTGGTCGTCGTACCGAGCGACGCACAGGGGCGGATGCTGCCCGCGGGGCTCGAAGCGGCGTTGGCGGCCCTGACCGGACCGGCCATCGTCTGCCTCCAGGCGGGGGAGGTGCATACGGGCGCGTTCGACCCGTTCGAGGAGCTCATCGCCATTGCGCGGCGCAGCGACGCCTGGGTGCACGTGGACGGCGCGTTCGGCCTGTGGGCGGCGGCGAGCCCACGTACCCGGCACCTGACTGCGGGGGCGGAGGCGGCGGACTCGTGGACGACGGACGCGCACAAGACGCTCAATGTGCCGTACGACTCGGGATTGGCGATCGTTCGGGAGGATGCCGATCTGCGCGGTGCATTCGGGGTGGCGGCCGACTACCTCATCGCGGGAGACGGTGACCCCCTCGAGCGCACTCCCGAGTTCTCGCGCCGGGCCCGAGGGTTCCCGGTGTGGGCCGCACTGCGGGCGCTGGGGCGAGACGGTACCGGGAGGCTGGTCGAAGGCCTCTGTGACCGCGCCGCCGAGATGGCCACCGGTCTTCGTGAGACGCCGGGCGTCGAGGTATTGAACGACGTGGTGTTCACGCAAGTCGTGGCGGCGGCCGGCGACGACGCGACGACGCGTGCCCTGGGTGAGCTGCTCCTGCAGGAGGGCACCGCGGCGCTGACACCTGGGCGGTGGCTGGAGCGCGCGGTGCTGCGGTGCTCGATGTCGAACTGGTCGACGACGTCAGCCGACGTGCAAGCGACCGTCGAGGCGGTCCGCCGCTGCCTGGCTGCGCTCGCTCGAGCTTGAGGTCCGGCGGTCGGGTTCGCGAGGACCGCGGGACCGTCAGCGGGAACCCACCGATCCCGCGTGTCAGCCGCCCAGGTTCCAGGTGCCCGGTGCGGCGTACACGCCTTTCTCACGGCGCAGTCCCGACTGCAGGGTGGCCTGCGAGAAGCCGCTGACGCCGCACTCCTTCGCGAACTCGACCACGTCGAAATTCGGGTCACGGTGACCCAGTACCTGCGCGGTCACCCACATGACGTTGACCCGTACCCGGTTGGTCTGCTCGGGCGTGAGCGGGTCGCCGGCTTCCGCGTGGTGACTGTCCATGCCACGGGCGTGCCCGGCCCGGTCGGCACGGATATGGGCGTCGGACCAGTCATGGTGCTTGATCTCGGCGGCGAACTCTGACGCAAGTCGACTGAGCACAGTGTGTCCCTCCGGTACTCGGCCCCCCGACGGGGCCACGCGGCCAGCGGTCCCCCGACGGGACCGGTGCGCACATTAGATCACAGCAGCCGAGTCCGACCTGGAGCCGCCGAGATGCCGGACGAGCACTCGGCGGCCTCCACGCCGGAAACCTTCAGTCGTCGTCCGTCTTGCCCTCGGACAGGTTCGCCTCGATCAGGTCCATCACCGTCGAGTCGGCGAGGGTCGTGACGTCACCGACCTCGCGATGCTCGGCGACGTCCTTGAGCAGCCGCCGCATGATCTTCCCCGAGCGGGTCTTCGGGAGCTCGGGTACGACCATGATCTGCCGCGGACGCGCGATCTTGCCGATCTCCTTGGCGACGTGGTCACGCAGCTCCTGGACGACGTCGGGGCCGCCGTCGCCGGCCTCGCTCCGCAAGATCACGAACGCGCAGACCGCCTGACCGGTCATCTCGTCGGTCGCACCGACGACCGCGGCCTCGGCCACCTTCGGGTGGGAGACGAGGGCGGACTCGATCTCGGTGGTCGACATCCGGTGTCCCGACACGTTCATGACGTCGTCGACCCTGCCCAGCAGCCAGATGTCGCCGTCGTCGTCCTTCTTCGCGCCGTCACCGGCGAAGTACCGGCCGGGGAAGCGTGACCAGTACGTGTCCTTGTACCGCTCGTCGTCGCCCCACAGGGTGCGCAGCATCGCCGGCCACGGCTCGGTGAGCACGAGGTACCCGCCGCTGCCGTTGGGCACCTCGGTGCCCTCGTCGTCGACGACCTGAGCGCTCACGCCGGGGATCGGCTTCATGGCGGCGCCCGGCTTGCCGGCCGTCACGCCGGGGAGCGGGCTGATCATGATCGAGCCGGTCTCCGTCTGCCACCAGGTGTCGACCACCGGTACGTTGTCGTGGCCGATGTAGCGCCGGTACCAGATGTACGCCTCGGGGTTGATCGGCTCGCCGACGGAGCCCATGACCCGCAGCGTCGACAGGTCGAACTTCTCCGGGATCTCCTTGCCCCACTTCATGAACGTCCGGATCGCCGTCGGTGCGCAGTACAGGATCGAGACCTTGTACTTGTCGATCAGCTCCCACCAGCGGCCCTTGTGCGGGGTGTCGGGGGTGCCCTCGTACATGACCGACGTCGTGCCGTTGATCAGCGGGCCGTAGACGATGTAGCTGTGCCCCGTGACCCAGCCGATGTCGGCAGCGGTCCAGAACACGTCCTTGTCGGGCTTGAGGTCGAAGATCCCCCAGTGGGTGTATGCGCAGCCGGTCAGGTAGCCGCCCGTCGTGTGCAGGATGCCCTTCGGCTTGCCCGTCGTGCCCGACGTGTACATGACGTACAGCGGATGCTCGGAGTCGAACGCCTCAGGTGTGTGCTCCCCGCTCGCCTTCTCGACGCTCTCGTGCCACCACACGTCACGTCCCTCGGTCCAGTCGACGTCTTGGCCCGTGCGCCGGACGACCAGGACGTGATGCACGTCGGGGCACTCCTTGAGCGCCTCGTCGACCGCAGGCTTGAGCGCAGCCGGGCTGCCGCGGCGGTACCCGCCGTCGGAGGTGATGACGACCCTGGCGTCGCAGTCGTGGATCCGGGTGATGAGGGCACCGGCGGAGAAGCCGCCGAAGACGACCGTGTGCGGAGCGCCGATGCGCGCGCAGGCCAGCATCGCCACGACGGTCTCGGGGATCATGGGCATGTAGATCGCCACCCGGTCGCCGGCCTTGACGCCCAGCTCCGTGAGGACGTTGGCCGCCTGGCACACCAGCGTGGTCAGGTCGGCGTACGTGATCGTACGGGTGTCGCCGGGCTCGCCCTCGAAGTAGTAGGCGACCTTGTCGCCGTGCCCCGCCTCGACGTGCCGGTCGAGGCAGTTGTACGCGGCGTTGAGTTTGCCGCCGACGAACCACTTCGCGAACGTCGGGTTGGACCAGTCCAGGATCTCGTCCCATCGGGTGTCCCAGGTCAGCCGGTCGGCCTGCTCCGCCCAGAACGCGAGCCGGTCCTCGTCGGCCCGGTCGTACGCCTCCGCCTTGAGGTTCGCGTCGGCGGCCAACGCCTCGGGTGGCTCGAACCGCCGCTCCTCGTGGAGCATGTTCGACAGTGTCTCGTTGGTCATCTCGTCTCCTCAGGGACCCCGCGGGCGTGTGCCGCCTGGAGTGGCAGCACACGCCTCACACTTCACCAGCATGGGCGGACCTGCAAGTGGGGTCAGCGCGGAGCCGTGGGCAGGACGGTGCGCTTGAACGTGAAGTTCGTGACGCCGGCGAACGAGGCGTACCAGGCGGCGATCGCGGTGAGCAGCCCGACGTAGCCACCGAACTTGGTCCAGCCCGTGGAAGCGGTGAAGTTCCCCAGGGCGAGCAGGAAGAAGGTCAGCGTCAGCAGGGCGAACACGGCCAGCACGGCGCCGCTCACCCGGGTAGCCGCCACGGTCATGTACAGCGTGAAAATGCCCCACGCCAGCAGGAAGACGCCGAGCCCGTTGCCGAGGTTGTCGGCGCTGATCCCGGACAGGTCGGTGTGGCCGGTGAGGTACCAGTACGAGACCCAGAAGGCACCGTACGAGCAGAACGCGGTCGAGCCGAACGTGTTGCCCTTGGCGAACTCCCAGATGCCCGCGGCGAACTGCCCGATGCCTCCGTACGCCAGCGCGAGCCCGAACACGACCGGCTCCGTCGTCTTGTCGAGCCATCCGGCGTTGACGCAGCTCAGCACGAACGTTGTCAGCGCGAAGGCGGCCAGGCCCAGGGGTGCGGGGTCGGCGATGGGAGAGACCTTCGGCAGCGGTGTGTCGTGAGCGGCCTCAGCGTGGTCTGTGTGGGACACGGCAACTCCTCGGGGTAAGGGTGCGGCCCGGTCCAGCCGGACCTGACAGCTCACCTTAGG
>JAWWPH010000119.1:0-7539 GCA_033850875.1 Nocardioidaceae bacterium
GTCGTCCGTGGCGAGGCGGCTCTCGGCGTTCCTGCACAGGCATCCCGGGCTACGCGGCGGGAGCCTGGTGGCGGCACCGCTCGTCTGGATGGGGGCGATCTACCTGGTCGCGCTCGCTGCGTTGTTCGTGACCGCATTCTGGAAGGTGGACTTCGGTGTCACGGTCACCCGGATCTGGAACCTCGACAACTTCCGCAAGCTCGGCGAGCAGGAGGTGTACCGCACGGTGGTCATCCGTACGGTGGCCATCGCCGCGGCGGTCACGGTGATCGACGCGCTGCTCGCGCTACCAGTGGCCTTCTACATGGCGAAGGTGGCCGGACCGCTGGTCTCGCGGCTGCTGGTGGTGGCGATCCTGACCCCGCTGTGGGCGAGCTACCTGGTCAAGGCGTTCGCGTGGCGGACGATGGTCACCCCGGGTGGCGTACTGGAGTCCGCGCTGGGATGGACGCCGGGCTTCGGGGTGACGGCCGTCGTCGCCACCTTGGCGTACCTGTGGCTGCCCTTCATGGTGCTGCCCGTCTACGCGGGCTTCGAGCGGCTGCCCGACTCGCTGCTGGAGGCGTCGTCGGACCTCGGTGCGCGGCCCGGGCGTACCGTCCGCTCGGTCGCGTTGCCGATGATCGTGCCGTCGCTGATCGCGGGCTCGATCTTCACGTTCTCGCTGTCGCTGGGCGACTACATCACGGTGAAGAACGTCGGGGGCAAGACGCAGATGCTCGGCAACCTCGTCTACGACCGGCAGGCGACCGACATCCCGTTCGCGGCGGCTCTCGCCATCGTCTCCGTCGTGATCATCGGGATCTACCTCGCCCTGGTACGGCGCTCCGGCGCCCTGGAGAACCTGTGAGCAGCCGGCCCGGCTTCGCGATCTCACCGGTCGCCCGATGGGGGCTGCGGGCGTTCGTGGCCGCGGTGCTGGCGTTCATCTACGTGCCGCTCGTCGTCGTCGTGATCAACTCCTTCAACTCCGACTCGACCTTCGCCTGGCCGCCGAGCGGGCTCACGCTGCGGTGGTGGAGAGCGGCGCGCAACAGCAGCGGGATGCTCGACGCGCTCCGGCAGAGTGTCGGCGTCGGGCTGGCCGCCACGGCTGTCGCCCTCGTGCTCGGGTCCCTGGCGGCGTTCGGCCTGCACCGGTACCGGTTCTTCGGCAGGGAGGCGGTGTCGCTGCTGATCATCCTGCCGATCGCACTGCCCGGCATCGTGACCGGCATCGCGCTCAGCAACGCCTTCATCACCATTCTCGGAGTCGGCATCTCGGTGTGGTCGCTGGTCATCGCGCACGCCAC
Organism: Nocardioidaceae bacterium; assembly: GCA_033850875.1. Classification (GTDB taxonomy): domain Bacteria; phylum Actinomycetota; class Actinomycetes; order Propionibacteriales; family Nocardioidaceae; genus DASQEH01. The sequence continues at coordinate 1,293 of JAWWPH010000119.1, forward strand.
CTTCTGCATCGGGGTCGTGTACAACAACGTGGTCGCGAGGTTGCGTCGGCTGGGCGGCGGGGTCGAGGAGGCGTCGATGGATCTCGGCGCCACCCGGTGGACCACGTTCCGGCTCGTCACCGTGCCCAACCTGGCCTCGGCACTGCTCGCCGGTGCCCTGCTCGCCTTCGCTCTGTCCTTCGACGAGATCGTCGTCACGACGTTCACCGCTCCGCCGGACATCCAGACGCTGCCGCTGTGGATCTACAACAACCTGCTGAGCCGCCAGCAGGCGCCGATCGTCAACGTGGCGGCCGCGGGGCTGATCCTGCTGTCGACGGTCCCGATCTACCTCTCGCAGCGGCTGTCAGGCGACCGGGGCGGCGGACGGCTGTGACCGTCGCTCGCACAGGGCCGTTTCGACGGAATCCATCGAAACCGGGGCCCGGTCTGGTGCTATCGGTTGCCACCAACTACCTTGGCGTCGCATCTACCTCTCCTCCGACCTGCAAGGGGCCTCGATGACCACGCGGACGCTGAAGAACCTCATCAACGGCGAGCTCGTCGACAGCGCCGACGGGAGGACGTCCACCCTGGTCAACCCGGCGACGGAGGAGGAGTTCGCGACGGCAGCGGTCTCCGGGCACGAGGACGTCGACCGGGCGTTCCGAGCTGCGTCGACCGCGTACGAGACCTGGCGCGACTCGACGCCGGCCGAGCGCCAGCGAGCGTTGCTCAAGCTCGCCGACGCGATGGAGGAGCGGACCGCCGAGTTCGTCAAGATCGAGAGCGAGAACACCGGCAAGCCGCTCGGGTTCACCGAGACCGAGGAGCTGCCTCCGGCGATCGACCAGGTGCGCTTCTTCGCCGGCGCCGCACGTGTACTCGAGGGCCGGTCGGCAGGGGAGTACCTGGCGGGCCACACGTCGTACGTCCGGCGTGAGCCGATCGGCGTCGTCGCGCAGGTGACGCCGTGGAACTACCCGCTCATGATGGCGATCTGGAAGATCGCGCCGGCGCTGGCCGCGGGCAACACCCTCGTGATCAAGCCGTCGGACACCACTCCGGCGTCGACATTGCTGCTCGGTGAGCTGTGCAACGAGTTCTTCCCGCCCGGCGTCATGAACGTCATCACCGGCGACCGGGACACCGGCCGTGCGCTCGTGGAGCACCCCGTCCCGCAGCTGGTGTCCATCACCGGTTCCGTACGCGCCGGTATGGAGGTCGCCGCCTCCGCCGCACGCGACCTCAAGAAGGCGCACCTGGAGCTGGGCGGCAAGGCCCCCGTGATCGTGTTCGACGACGCCGACGTCGAGGCGGCCGCCGAGGGCATCGCCGGCGCCGGGTACTTCAACGCCGGCCAGGACTGCACCGCGGCCACCCGCGTGCTCGCCGGCCCGCGGGTGCACGACGACTTCGTCGCGGCGCTCTCGGAGCAGGCCAAGAACACCAAGACCGGCATGCCCGATGACGAGGACGTGCTCTACGGGCCCGTCAACAACCCCAATCAACTGGAGCGTGTCACCGGCTTCATCGACCGGCTGCCCGACCACGCGAGCCTGCAGGCCGGCGGTTCGCGAGTAGGTGACCGCGGGTACTTCTTCGCGCCGACTGTGGTCTCGGACCTCAATCAGGACGACGAGGCCATCCAGAACGAGATCTTCGGCCCGGTGATCACCGTGCAGAAGTTCTCCGACGAGGCCGAGGCGCTGCGCTGGGCGAACGGCGTCGAGTACGGGCTCGCCAGCAGTGTCTGGACCAAGGACCACGGCCGCGCCATGCGGATGTCACGCCTCCTCGACTTCGGCTGCGTCTGGGTCAATACCCACATCCCGATCGTCGCGGAGATGCCCCACGGAGGTTTCAAGCACTCCGGGTACGGCAAGGACCTGTCGATGTACGGCCTCGAGGACTACACGCGCATCAAGCACGTGATGCACAACCTCGACTTCTGACCCTCGGCAGACAGGCTAGGAGTCGAGGGCGGCGGTAAGGGCCGCTGCCAGCTCGCCGACCTCGCCGTCGGTCATCACGAAGGCCGGCGAGATCTGGATCCCGCCCGCGCCGACGGCCCGGGTCGCGACCCCGTGCGAGCGCAGGGTACGCGCGAGCCCGGCCGCCTCACCGGGGTCGGCGAGCTGTACCGCCGCCAACGCGCCCGTGCCGCAGCGCACCTCCGCCACCCGTTCGTGCTCGGCGAGCGGGGACAGGGCTACCGCGAGCGTGGTCTCGAGCCGGGACGCCTCCTCCAGCAGGCCCTCCCGCTCCACGATCGCCAGGTTGGCCAGCGCCACCGCCGCTGCCGCCGCATGCCCCGAGTAGGTGTACCCGTGCCGCCACCACACCCCGGCATCGGGCTTGAAGAACGGCTCCCACACCTTTGGTGAGATGAGGACCGCGCCCATCGGCAGGTAGCCGGAGGTGAGCCCTTTGGCCGTGGTGACCATGTCGGGCTCCAGCCCGAACCGCGTACTCGCGAACCACGAGCCACCGATCCGCCCGTACCCGGTCACGACCTCGTCGGCCACGAACAGCACGTCGTACTCCGTGCAGACCTTGCGGACGTCGGCCAGATACCCCTCCGGGGGAGGGTAGACGCCACCGGCTCCGACCACCGGTTCGCAGAAGAAGGCGGCCACGTGCTCGGGCCCGACCCGCTCGATGGTGGCGCGCAGGTCGTCCGCGCTGTCCCACTCGACGGTGGCCGCGTCGGCGACGAGCTCCCCGTAGCCTTCGCGGTTGCCGGGGATGCCCGCGAGGGCCGTACCGGCGTAGTGCATGCCGTGGTACGCCTTCTCGCGGCCGATGATGACGGTCCGCTCCGGGTGGCCGACCTCGAACCAGTACCGCCGGGCCAGCTTCGCGGCCGTGTCGACGGAGTCGGAGCCGCCCGAGGTGAAGAACACCTTGCTGCCCGGCATCGGGGCGATGCCGGCGAGCCTGTCGGCCAGGTCGATGGTCGGCTGCGTGGCGTAGTCCCCGAAGGTCGAGTAGGCGGCCAGCCGGCTCATCTGCTGCGCGGCCACCTCCGCCAGCTCGGTGCGGCCGTGCCCGACATTCGTGAACCACAGCCCCGCAGTGGCGTCGAGGTAGCGGGTGCCGGCCCGGTCGTAGACGTGACAGCCGTCGCCACGCTCGATCACGAACTCCCCGGCGGCCTCGACGGCACCCATGTCGGAGAACGGATGCCACAGGTTGCCCACGCAGACTCCCCTCTACCGGCCCACCGTGCCGTGGGCCCCGGCCAAGGTACCTCAGCAGAAGCCGGCGTCGTGAACGCAGATGGCGATCTGCACCCGGTTGCTCGCGTCGAGCTTCGTGAGGATGTGCGACACGTGGGCCTTGACGGTCGCGACACTCATGTACAGGTCGGCGGCGATCTCGGCGTTGGCCTTTCCGGCACCCACGGCGACGGCCACCTCGTGCTCGCGCTCGCTCAGCTGCTCCAGGCGCGACCGGGCCGCCCTCCTGCGGTCGGCCTCCGACGCCGTCGACGTGTCCGCGATCTGGCGGATGAGCTGGGACGTCACACTCGGGGAGAGCATCGGCTCCCCCTCGGCCACGCGTTGGACGGCGTCGACGATCAGGGCCGGCGGCGTGTCCTTCAGCAGGAAACCGGTGGCACCGTCGCGGAGTGCGCGCACCACGTACTCGTCGGCGTCGAACGTCGTCAAGACGATCACCGCCGGCGGCTCGGCCAGCGCGGAAAGCCGGCTGGTCGCTTCGAGGCCGTCCATGTGCGGCATCCGGATGTCCATGAGGACGACGTCGGGACGCGTGCTCTCCACGAGGGCGAGACCCTCGACGCCGTCTCCTGCTTCGCCGACGATGTCGATGTCCGGCGACCCGCGCAGGATCATGGCCAGGCCGGCGCGTACCAGGGCGTCGTCGTCGACGATCGCCACCCGCACCCGGTCCGCTCCGGTCACGCCGCCCACGGCAGCCACACGCGCACGACGAAGTCTCCCTCGAGCGTGCGGCCCTGTTCGAAGCGTCCGTGCGCCAGGGCGGCGCGCTCGGCCAGCCCGATCAGTCCGAGCCCGGCTCCCGGCGTGGTCGTGGTCGCGCCGCCGACACGCGCGGGGTTTCGTACCTCCACCGTGAGTCCGTCGCCCGGCCGGCCCGTCACGATCACGTCCACCTGTGTGTTCGGCGCGTGCTTACGGGCATTAGTCAGGCCCTCCTGGACGACCCGGTACGCCGCCCGGCCGATCGAGTCCGGCACCTCGTCGTCGAGCGACAGCTCGTTCTTCAGCGATATCCGCGCACCCGAGGCGCGCTCGTCGGCGATCAGCTCGCCGAGGTCGCAGAGCGTGGGTTGCGGCCGGTTGGGAGCGCCGTCGAGCTCCTCGTCGCGCAGCACGCCGAGGATCTCGCGCAGGTCGGTGAGCGCGCGGTGGGAGTTCGCCTGGATGATCTCCGCTGCGTCGCGCGTCTCCTGCTCGGTCAGGTTGTGGCGGTACGCGAGCGCGCCGGCGTGCATCGCGACGAGCGACATCCGGTGAGCCAGCACATCGTGCATCTCCCGGGCGATGCGGTTGCGCTCTTGAGCCTGCGCCTGCGCCACCTGCAGGGACTGCTCGCGCTCGGCGCGGACCGCCCGGTCCTCCAAGGTGGCGAGCAGCTCACGCCGCGCGCCGATGTACATGCCGATCGCGATGGCGATGCCCGCGAACCCGATGCTCAGTACCAGCGAGACGTACCACGGCCCAGAGTTGCTCTGCCGCGGCTCGAACTCGTAGTAGAGCTGGCCGGCGACGACCGCGGTCGCCGCGACCGGCAGCATCTCGGTCCACCGGCGCCGGGTCGACATCGAGATGAACGTGATGACTCCCGCACCCGACGAGCTCGTCGACGCCACGCCCGCCACGGCGCCGATCAGCGCCATCGCGAGCGGCCAGCGTCGCCGGAAGTTCATCGCCACGAGCGTCACGAGGCCGAGCCCGAGGTCGAGCGCCACCAGATAGGCGCTCTTGTCCCATTGGACGTCGGCGACGAAGGCCCACAGGAAGCCACCGAAAGCGATAGCGACGAGGTTGCGCCACGTCGTCTGCCATCGCGTGAGCGGTGGGGGACCCAGCTGGACCGCGACGGTGCTCACCTACCCAGGTTAGAGAGGGGACCGGCATTCACCCACCGACCTAGGTATCGCTGCGATCGACTTTCGTCTAACCGGTCGGCGACCTTGGCCCGATGTGCCGGCCGGTCCTCGGTGCAGAGACTGGGCACATGATCGTTGTCGAAGAACTCACCAAGCGCTACGGCGCCTACACAGCGGTCGACCATGTCTCGTTCACCGTCGAGCCGGGAACCGTCACAGGTTTCCTCGGGCCGAACGGCGCCGGGAAGTCGACCACGATGAGGATGATGGTCGGGCTCACGCCTCCTACGGCGGGCAGCTCGACGATTCTCGGTGTCCCCTACTCCAAGCTGAACAACCCCGGCCGCACGGTCGGGGTCCTCCTCGACGCCTCCGCACAGCATGCCGGCCGAAGCGGGTACGAGGTGCTCAAGCTCGGCGCGATGGTGATGGGCCTGCCCGAGTCGCGGGTCCAGGAGATGATCAGCCTCGTCGGTCTCAACGAGGCGGAGGCCAAGCGACGGGTGGGCAACTACTCGCTCGGCATGCGTCAGCGTCTCGGCATCGCGCACGCTCTGCTGGGTGACCCGGAGGTGCTGATCCTCGACGAGCCCGCCAACGGGCTCGACCCGGCCGGGATCCGCTGGATGCGCGGGTTGCTCACCAACTTCGCCCACCGGGGTGGCACGGTCCTGCTCTCGTCGCACCTCATCCACGAGATCGAGGTCATCGCCGACGAGCTGGTCGTCATCGGGAGCGGCAAGATCGTCGCCCAGGGCTCGAAGCAGTCGATGCTCACCAACGCCGGCACTTTCGTCCGCGGGGCGGACGCCGCAGCACTCGAGTCCGCCCTCAACACCGCCGGGCTCACTTTCAGCCACGAGCGTGACGGCGGCTTCGTGGTGGAGGCGACCACCGAGCAGGTAGGCAAGGCCGCGCTGGTCGGCGGGGTCGTGCTCACCGAGCTGAGGACAGGCGGCTCCGGACTCGAGGACATGTTCCTCGAGCTGACCGCAGACGACGCACGAGAAGAGGTTCGTTCATGAGTACGGTAGCCACCGCCGGCCCGGTCGCCCGCAGGCCCGCCGCCGATCTGGACCGCGTGCCCTTCTCGCGCCTGGTACGCGTGGAGCTGCGCAAGTCGTACGACACCAGGGCCGGGTTCTGGCTGCTCGTCTCGATCGCCGC
>JAWWPH010000152.1:0-5889 GCA_033850875.1 Nocardioidaceae bacterium
CAGCCCGGGCGGTCGCCGGGGACCTGCTCGCGCTTTCCGGAGGGGCGTTCGGCGCCGTGTACATCAGTGTGGGCGGGCGGGTGCGCGAGCACACCACCACGGTTGCGTACACCGTCGTCTGCTACACAGTGTGTGCTCTGACGCTGGCGGTGGCCTGTGCGGTCGCGCGGGTCCCACTGACCGGGTTCGACGCGCGGAGCTGGGGGCTGATCGTCGGCGTCACGGTGTCCGCACAGATCCTGGGCCACTCGGTCTTCAACCACCTGCTGGCGGTGATGAGCCCGACCCTCGTATCGATGTTGCTCCTGCTCGAGGTGCCCGGTGCGGCACTGCTCGCCGCCGTCTTCCTCGGACAGGCGCCACCGATCGCTGTCTACGCGGGGGTCGGGCTCATCTGCGCAGGGCTGGTCCTCGTTGTCCGTGCGCGGGCAGGCTCGGGGCCTCGGCGGCTCGTGGAGGCCCCGCTCGACTAGGGCCGTGCCGACACTCGTCGTCTCTTGACCTTCGTGACAGCATTGACGTATGACGACTCCGCTGCCGTTGCCTGCGCTTCCCGATGGGATGCCCGTCGGCACATTCCCGACATACGCCAAGGCCCAAGAGGCCGTCGACTACCTGTCGGACAACGAGTTCCCCGTCGAGAACGTGACCATCGTCGGCACGGGTCTGCGGCTCGTGGAGCAGGTGACAGGCCGGCTGACCAGAGGACGCGTCATCCAGGCGGCGGCGCTGACCGGTGCGCTGTGGGGTCTGTTCATCGGCGGTGTGATGCTGCTGTTCGGCGGCAACAACGTGTCCATCCTGGTGCCGATCATCACGGCGCTGATCGGCGCGGCGTTCGGGGCACTGTCGGGCTCGATGGCGTACGCCGCCACAGGTGGCAAGCGCGACTTCACGTCCAGGTCCGGTGTGGTGGCGACGTCGTACGAGGTCGTCTGCCAGGCGAAGGTGGCCGAGGACGCCCGCAACCTGCTGGGGCGATTGGCACTGCGCAACGGCTGACCCCGCCGGCGAGCGGGCGCACGTTGTTGTCGAGTGGGCGCAAATGTTCCCCCGAGTGGGCAAAGGCGCGTGCTCGAGTGGGCGCAACTGTCCCCTTGAGTGGGCAAGGTGGCGTGGCTGGGCGGTCGACAATGCCCGGTGGAGTGGTCGGTGGTGCGGTCGGATCGCGCCCTGACCGCAGCGCCGCTACGGTGTGACCCGTGAACGTCGCAGCGGACACCGAGACGGCCGAGGCGGAAGTGTGGCTGATCCGGCACGGCGAGACCGAGTGGAGCCTGTCGGGCCAACACACCGGAGTCACCGACCTCCCGATGACCGATGCGGGTGAGGCGGCGGCCAAGGCGCTTCACGACATTCTCGCCGGTACCTCATTCGACCTGGTGCTGTGCAGTCCCCGTCGGCGAGCCCGGCGTACGGCCGAGCTCGCCGGCTTCACGGACGTCCACATCGAGCAGGACCTCGTCGAGTGGGACTACGGCGACTACGAGGGCAGGACCCGTGCCGACATCCACGAGGAGCGGCCGGACTGGTCCATCTGGACCGATGGCGCCCCACACGGCGAGACGCCCGACGAGATCGGCGCCCGGGTCGACAGGGTCATCGCCAAGTGCCGCGCAGCCGGTGGACGCGTGCTGTTGTTCTCGCACGGTCACCTGCTGCGTACGCTCGCCGCTCGCTGGATCGCCCAGCCGGTCACCGTCGGCGCGCACCTACCGCTCGACACGGCTAAAGTGTGCGTCCTGGCGTACGACCGCGGGCTCCCTACCCTCGACCGGTGGAACGCCACCCAGTAAGGTCCCCCCCGACAGCGGTACCCAAAGCAGAGCTGTTATCCGAGGCACACAATGGCTGGTAGCCGGTTCACACCGCGAATGACTCTCCCGGGCGTTGCCGTGCTGCTGCTTGTGGTGGTGAATGTGGTGCTGGTGTTCCTCGTTTTCCTAAAGGACAACAGTTCGGCGTCGGCGCCCATCAGCCAGGATGCAGGAGGGCGGCTCGTCAAACAGACGAGAGTCACGGCACATCCCGCAGCGAAGAGCGAGCAACCTCAACCGTCGACCTCGGACGACGGCGCCGCCGGGCCGGCGAAGCACAGCATCCGACTGAAAGCCCAATCGGATACTGACAAGCGCTACCACGCGTTGCGACTCAGGGGCCGCTACCCGGACGCCCAGCGGCCCGTCACCTTGAACGTTCAGGAGCGCATCAAGCACAAATGGGTCACTTATCCGCTGCCAGCGGTGACCGACTCCTCCGGACGGTTCAGCACGTTCGTTTCTTTGGCGCGGCTTGGCCTTGCTCGAGTCCGAGTCGTAGATCTCCGCACCGGACTGACTTCGCCGGTACTTACCATCCGAGTGACCTCGTAGTCACTCGCCGCGGCCCGGCTCCCTGACCCTCTCCGCTAGTCCCAGACGCCCCATCCTGCGAGCGTCGAGATGAGCTGCGGCGTGGTCGGCAGTTCCCTCAGTTCGGGAGCTGTGACCCACCGCGCATCGCCGGCGTCGTCGCCGGCAGCGAGCGGAGGGACGTTGCCGCTCACCGTGGCCGCGAAGTCCGCGACGTCGTACACGATGTCCCCGTGGGGAATCTCGACGTGTCCGAGGATCTCCTGTACGTCAACGTCGAGCCCGGTCTCCTCTCGGACCTCACGGCGAGCCGCCTCTGCGAGGGTCTCGCCGGGCTCGACCCGTCCTCCGGGAATGGACCACAGGCCCTGCGACGGCGGCCGCGCACGGCGCACGACGAGGACCCGGCCGGACTCGTCGCGTACGACCGCGCCGACACACGGGACTCGTACCATCCCGCCGATTCTCCCTCACCGCGGCATGCGTGACTCCTCGGCGGGGCGGAGCGGTTGACGCGCTGCCTGCATCACCACCACCGTTGAGGCATGCAACCGGGCCTGGTCGTCGTCGACCCGTTCGCCGCCATGATCGACACCGCGGTCCAGGCGCTGCCCGCGCCGCTGTGGGTCCCGTGGCCGCCTCCTCCCGGCTGGCGCTTCGCCGGGCTGTGCCACGGCACTGTTGCCACCGCCGGGTCCGGCACGACCGCCTGCTGGTCCGGAACGGACCCCTTCGGGGATCCCGTCGAGACGCTCTTCGTCTGTGAGGAGGCCGGCGCCGGGCTCGGCGGCCTCTTCTCGGGACTGCGGACGCACTACCCGACGCCCAACGTCGGCATCGGGCCACCCGACGCGCGCTTCCTCGTCGAAGGCCGGTCCACCTCCCTGTGGTCGGTGGAAGCCGTCGACGACCGGGCGGTGTACGTGGGCGAGGCCGCTGGCCGCTGGCTGTGGGTGATCGTGCACCCGGCCGAGGGCAGCGCGCTCGTGGTGTCGCCGTTGACGCTCGTCGACGCCCGCAGCCTCGGCGCGGAGCTGGCCATGCTCCCCCTTGGCGAGCTGTCTCCGCGTTTGCTCGTGGAGGTGCCGCCCGAGCTCTAGGCTCGACCGTGTGCGTATCGACCTGCACACCCACTCCACGGCGTCGGACGGCACGTACAGTCCGGCGGACGTCGTCCGACTCGCGGCCGCGGACCCCGCCCGCCTCGACGTGCTCGCGCTCACCGACCACGACTCCATGTCGGGATGGGCCGAGGCCGCCGAGGCAGCGGTACGCCACGCGATCACCCTCGTCCCGGGCATGGAGATCTCGACGAAGCACGCCGGTGCCGGCGTACACGTGCTCGGCTATCTCCTCGACCCGGGGTACCCCCCGCTGGCCGCCGAGCTCGAACGGATCCTTCAGGCTCGCGAGGGCCGGCTGTCGACGATGCTCGCACAGCTCCAGGCCGCCGGAGTCACCGTCAGCGAGGACGACGTGCGTCGGCAAGTGGGGGACTCACCCGCGATCGGGCGCCCGCACATCGCCGACGCCATGGTCGCGAGAGGCTTCGCCGCAGACCGCGGCGAAGCGTTCACCAAGTGGCTGAACGCCGGGAGACCGGGCCACGTCGCCCGCTACGCGACGCCGACAGCGACCATGATCGGGCTGATCACTGCGGCGGGTGGCGCGGCCGTGATCGCGCACCCCTGGGGGCATGGCAGCAGACGGGTCATGGACGCCGAGACCCTCGCGTCGTTGTGTGCCGTCGGGCTCACCGGCCTGGAGGTCGAGCACCAGGACCACGGCCCGACCGAGCGCAGCTCGCTGCGGGGCCTCGCCACCGAGCTCGACCTCGTGATCACGGGGTCGAGTGACTTCCACGGCCTCGGCAAGGTCGACCACGAGCTCGGCTGCAACCTCACCGAGCCAGAGCAATACGAGCGTCTGCTCGCCGCGGCCGCCGCGAACGCCGCCACGTCAGGCCGCGACGTGCTGTCGGCAACCGTGCCGTAGGCGCGGCCACGAGCTCAGCCCAGCCAGAGCCGTACCAGCGCGTCACGGGTGGCTTCGGGCTGCTCCACGGCAGGCGAGTGGGCGGCGCCCGGGACGACGACCACCGTGGTACCGAGGTCGCGCGCGAGCCGGTCCTGGACGTCGTGCGGCCAGGCGTCGTCGTTCTCGCCCCGGAGTACGTGGATGTGGAGATCCAGGGCCGCCAGCGATGCGGTGAGATCAGGCGTGTCGACGAGGAGGCGGGCGATCGCGGCGAGCCCGTCGGGTGAGTTCGCGACGTACCGGCGGTGCAGGAATTCCTCGATCTCGGCCGGCGGCGGCTCGACCCCGAGCTGGGTGTCGCGCGCGGCGCTGGCCTGGTACAGCGCCTCCAGACCCTGCTTCGTTGCCATCTCCGCTGCTCGGAGGAGGTCCTTGGCCTGGTCGCCCTGCAACCCGCCGGGACCGGAGCACATCAATGTCAGGCTGGCCCAGGCGTGCTCGTGTTCCGCAGCCGCGGTCGCTGCGACGAGACCGCCGAAGGAGTGGCCGACGAGATGCACCTGCTCGTCGCGACCGAACACCGTCGCCGACACCTCGACGGCGTCGGCCGCGAACCCGCTCAGCGTGTAGTCGTCGTCGGGCCGGCCACGCGACTCGAACTGGCCGCGCTGATCGTACGTCGCCGCGGCCCAGCCGGCCGCCGCGAGCAGAGGCAGCAGCTCGGCGAAGTCCTCCTTCGAGCCCGTGAACCCCGGTATCAGCAAGACGTTGCCGCGCGGCAGTGAGCGGGTGGTCGGTGCGCAGCTGAGGCCGGCGAAGGTCCCGCGGTCGGTGACGATGCCGCCACTTCGTACGTCGTCACCGAGCTGTAGCGACATCGGTCTGCTCACCGGCCTCTTCTCGCGATCTTCTCCATGGCCCGACGGGGGGTGGCCCGGGCCAGCGTGGTCAGTGCCTGGTAGCGGCGCGTGGGGATGCTGACCGCCTTGCCGCGGTACAGGTCGTGCAGCGCCGTACGGACGACCGTATCGGCGTCGAGCCACATCCAGCTCGGGATGCCGCCGAGGTTCGCCTGCATCCGCGAGTGGAACTCGGTGCGGACGAACCCCGGGCAGAGGGCCATCACCCGAATGCCGCTGCTCCGGTAATGGACGTTCGCCCAGCCGCTGAAGCTCGTGACCCAGGCCTTGTGCGCGCCGTACGTGCCCCGCGGCAGGTATCCGGCCACGCTCGAGACGTTGACGATGGCGCCGGACCCGGCGGCGAGCATCGGCAGCAGGGCGGCATGGCTCAGCCGCATCACGGCACGCACGAGCACGTCGAGAGACTCCTGCTCGGCTTCCACGTCGTTGACCTCGAAGGTCCCGGTCATGCCGAAGCCGGCGTTGTTGACCACCACAGCGAACGGCTCCGATCGCAGCCGGGCCTCGACCTGCCGGGTCTGCTCCAGGTCCGAAAGGTCGGCGGTAAGGACCTCCGTCGCAACGCCGTGGGCGGCGCCGAGCTCGTCGGCGACCCGGTCGAGCCGAGCCGCGTCGCGGGACACGAGGACCAGGTCGTT
>JAWWPH010000173.1:0-5441 GCA_033850875.1 Nocardioidaceae bacterium
GAGATCACCGCGGTGACCAACCAGTGGGTCAACTCGTACAAGCGGCTCGCCGGGGGAGGGGAGGCGCCGGCGTACGTGTGCTGGGGGCACAACAACCGCTCGGCCCTGGTACGGGTGCCCATGTACAAGCCCGCGAAGTCCAACTCGACCCGGGTCGAGCTGCGCTCCATCGACAGCGCCGCCAACCCCTACCTCGCCTTCGCCGTCATGCTGGCGGCCGGCATGAAGGGCATCGACGAGAGCTACGAGCTGCCCGCCGGGGCCGAGGACGACGTCTGGTCCCTGACCGAGCCCGAGCGGCGCGCCATGGGCATCGCTCCGCTGCCACAGAACCTGCACGACGCCGTCAGCGTCATGGAGCGCTCCGAGCTCGTCGCCGAGACGCTCGGCGAGCATGTGTTCGACTTCTTCCTGCGCAACAAGAAGGCCGAGTGGGAGGAGTACCGCCAGCAGGTGACGGAGTTCGAGCGCGCGCGCATGCTCCCGGTGATGTAAGGCCCAGCCGCCCGACGACCGCGTTGGTAGCCTCGGTGCTGTGTCCACGCCCCGGCTGCTGATCGTCCAGCACGAGGACGACTGCACGCCGGCCTGGTTCGGCGAGTGGTTCGCCGAAGCCGGTCTCGAGTACGACGTCGTGCTGGGCCATCGGGGGCACCCGATCCCCAGCGCCCTTGACGCATACGCCGGGCTGGTCGTCCTCGGCGGTGAGATGGGCGCTAACGACGATGCCGCCTGCCCGTGGCTCACCCCCACCAAGGCGCTCATCGCACGCAGCGTCGCAGAGGGGGCGTGGTTCCTGGGCATCTGCCTCGGCCATCAGCTCGCCGCGGTCGCGCTGGGCGGTGAGGTCGTCGTCAACCCCAACGGCCAGGCGCTCGGCCTGAGGCCGATCCGGCTCACCGAGGCTGGCCGGCGCGACGAGCTCATGGGTGTGATCGGCGACGGTGCCCGCAGCCTGCAGTGGAACTCCGACATCGTGTCCCGGCTGCCGGCCTCCGCGACCGAGCTCGCGACGGCAGCCGACGGGACCGTCCAGGCCGCCCGGTTCGGCGCCCGTGCGTGGGGAGTGCAGTTCCATCCCGAGGCGTCTCCGGAGGTCTTCGACACCTGGGCTCGGGCCGCGACCAGCGCACGCCCGGACGACGGGCCCGAGCTCGCCGCGGTGTCCGCAGAGCTGGCCTCGGCGAAGGCCGAGCTGCGCCGGGACTGGGCAGCCCTCGCCCACCGGTGGGCGCAGCTCGTGGTGGCGCCCGTACCGGTCACGTGACCGCCGGGCGGATGACCACGGACGGCCGACTGGCACGCCTCGGATTCTCCGACGTGTCGACGGCGGCTCTCAACTGGTCGACCGTGGGCGTCGAGGACACCGTCCTGCTGGCCAGCGTCGCCGCGGCGGCCGATCCGGACCTGGCGATGCGCTCGCTCGCCCGGGTCGTGTCGGCCAGCGGCGACGACGCCCCGGCACTGCGCGCCGCCCTGCGTGACGACGTGGAGCTCGGCCGACGGCTCGGCCTGCTGCTCGGCGCGAGTGCCGCGTTCGGCGACCACCTGGCGTCGCATCCTGCGGACTGGCGTGAGCTGACCGACCCGACGCTCGGCTCCGTGCGTCCGACTGCCGCTCGGCTGGCGAACGCCCTCGGCGAGGCGCGTGACCGCGACGAGCTGCGCCGCATCTACCGACGCCTGCTCATGCGGCTGGCCGTACGCGACCTGAGCCTCGGCCTCGCGGTCGACGACGCCGCCGCCGAGCTGGCCGACCTCGCGGCCGGGGCGATCGAAGCGGCCCTCAGGCTGGCGCGCGCGGAGGTCGGCGAGCCCGCGGAGACGGTGCGCCTCACGGTGATCGCGATGGGCAAGTGCGGCGGGCGGGAGCTGAACTACGTCAGCGACGTCGACGTCATCTTCGTCGCCGAGCCCGTCGAGGGGGCCGAGGAGGTCAAGGCGATGCGGACGGCCACCTCGGTCGCCGCCGCGATGATCCGGATCTGCTCCGACCACACCCGGGAGGGCACCCTGTGGCCGGTCGACGCCGGCCTGCGGCCCGAGGGCCGGTCGGGTCCCCTCGTGCGTACGCTGAGCAGCCACACCTCCTACTACCGTCGCTGGGCGAAGACGTGGGAGTTCCAGGCCCTCCTCAAGGCGCGGCCGATCGCGGGGGACCACGAGCTCGGCGAGCGGTACATGGAGATGGTGCGGCCGCTGGTCTGGTCCGCTGCCGACCGCCCCGACTTCGTCACCGACGTGCAGGCGATGCGGCGCCGCGTCGTCGAGCACCTGCCGGCGCGGGAGGCCGACCGGCAGATCAAGCTCGGCCCGGGTGGCCTCCGCGACATCGAGTTCGCCGTCCAGCTGCTCCAGCTCGTCCACGGGCGTGCCGACCCCGACGTACGGTCCGCGAACACGTTGCAGGCGCTCGAGCAGCTGACCGCGGGCGGGTACGTCGGCCGCGACGACGGGGCATCCCTCGCGGCGGCATACCGGTTCCTTCGGACGCTGGAGCATCGGCTGCAGCTCAGCCGGCTGAGGCGGACCCACGTGCTGCCGACCGACGCGGAGTCGTTGCGTGCGCTGGGCCGGTCGATCGGCAAGGTGAAGGACCCCGCGCGCGAGCTGGACGAGGAGTGGCGCCGGCACTCCGTCGAGGTCAGGCGGCTGCACGAGAAGCTCTTCTACCGGCCCCTGCTGCAGGCCGTCGCGGCCCTTCCCACCAGCGAGGCGCGGCTCACGACGGCGGCCGCCCGGCAGCGGCTGGAGGCGCTCGGCTACGCAGACCCCGCTGCCGCACTGCGGCACCTGGAGGCGCTCACCTCGGGGGTGTCGCGCCGGGCCGCGATCCAGCGCACGCTGCTGCCTGCCATGCTCGGCTGGTTCGCGGACGCCCCGGACCCCGATGCAGGTCTCCTCGGGTTCGTGCGTCTCAGCGAGGCTCTCGGGTCGAGCCACTGGTATCTGCGGATGCTGCGCGACGAGGGGGCCGCGGCAGAGCGGCTGGCCCACCTGCTCGCGACCAGCCGGTACGCCACCGACCTGCTCATGCGGGCACCCGAGGCCAGCGGCATGCTGGCCTCCGACGACGACCTCGCACCCCGGCCGCTGCCGACGCTGACAAGGGAGATGTGCAGCGCGGCGTCGAGGCACGGCGACCCGACCGACGCCATCGCGGCGGTGCGAGGCGTCCGCAGGCGTGAGCTCTTCCGGGTCGCAGCGGCCGACATCTTCGGCCTGCTCGACGTGGAGCAGGCGGGTAAGGCTCTCAGCGACATCGCGCGTGCCACGCTGGAGGGCGGGCTGGCCGCCGCGCAGGGAGCCATCGGCGCGGAGCGGCGGACCGGGTTGCCGACCCGGATCGCGCTGATAGCGGTCGGTCGGCTCGGCGGCGCGGAGATGTCGTACGCGAGTGACGCCGACGTCCTCTTCGTGCACCGCCCGGAGCCGGGGGCCGACGACAAGGACGCCCACGACTGCGCGTTCGCGGTCGTGAACGAGCTTCGCCGCCTGCTTGCCCTGCCTGGCGCCGATCCGCCCCTGGTCCTGGACGCCGACCTGCGGCCGGAGGGACGGCAGGGACCGTTGGTCAGGACGCTCGCCTCGTACGCCGCCTACTACGAGCGATGGTCGAAGGTCTGGGAGTCCCAGGCGCTGCTGCGAGCGTGCCCGGTCGCGGGGGACGCCGCGCTGGGCGAGGAGTTCATCGCCCTCGTCGACCCGCTGCGGTACCCGGAGGGTGGGCTGACGGATGCCGACGTCGCCGAGGTACGCCGGATCAAGGCCAGGGTCGACGCCGAGCGCCTGCCGAGGGGCGCCAGCTCCGCCACGCACCTCAAGCTCGGTCGCGGGGGTATCGCCGACGTCGAGTGGACCGTGCAGCTGCTGCAGATGCGGTTCGGCCACGCCTCCCCGGGACTGCGGACTACGCAGACCTTGGCCGCTCTGGGCGGCGCGGTGGCTGCCGGCCTGGTCGGCTCCGACCAGGCCGAGGCCCTGAGCAGGTCATGGCGACTGGCCAGCCGGATCCGCAACGCCTCGATGCTCGTACGGGGGCGTCCGTCGGACTCGCTGCCCATCCAGGCAAGGGACCGGGTCGGTGTGGCCTTCCTCAGCGGCTACGGGAACACTGACGCGAGCAGGTTCTTCGACGACTACCAGCGGACCGCCCGTCGGGCCAGTGCCGTCGTCCAGGAGGTGTTCTGGTCCTGACCCGGCGTGGTCGGCTGGGGCTCAGGATGCGGCGATGTGCGGTGCGTAGCCGGCGCTTGCGCAACCCGGCTCGTGGAGGATCCGCTCGCGCTCGCGCGGCGTCAGGCCGCCCCACACGCCGTACGGCTCCTGCACCATCAAGGCGTGCTCACGGCACCGGGCCAGGACCGGACAGTGCTCGCAGTACTTCTTCGCCTGCTGCTCCCGGCGCTGCCGCACCGGCCCACGCTCGGAGTCAGGTGGGAAGAAGACCTCCGGGTCGACGGTGCGACAGACGCCGTCGTACTGCCAGTCCCACTGCTCGATTATCGGGGTCGGTAAGCGACTCAGGTTCGCCATCTCAACTCCCTCCCCACAGGCGGACCACCGAGGTCCGCGCTTGCCTTGGACGCGCGAGCGTGATGTACCCAACACCTAAACCGACAAACAAGTCGCGATGAGAGGGATCGGTGCCACCCGGCCGGAGCCTCTGCGCGACCCAAGGGCGCTGCGCGAAGGGGCACAATGGAGGAGGCGCCGCCGCCTCGACCGAGACGGGCGGTCCTGCTCGGAGGAGAACCCATGCCCGCGTCGCTGGTCACCGTCATCGTCGTCGTCGCCGTCATCGCCGTTCTCGCGGCGATGCTATCCGTCCGCATCGTGCAGCAGTACCAGGAGGGGGTGCTCTTCCGGCTCGGCCGCGTGATCGGCGTCCGCAAGCCGGGGCTGCAGGCGATCATCCCGATCGTGGACCACCTCCGTAAGGTGTCGCTGCGCATCGTCACCCGGCCGATCCAGTCACAGGGCATCATCACCAAGGACAACGTGAGCGTCGACGTGTCCGCCGTGGCCTACTACCGCGTCGTCGACGCGACCAGGTCGGTCGTGGCGATCGAGAACGTCGAGTCGGCGATCGACCAGATCTCCCAGACCACCCTGCGCAAGGTCGTGGGCCAGCACACGCTCGACGAGACGCTGTCGGACACCGACCAGATCAACCTCGACATCCGCCGCATCCTCGACGTGGCGACGCTGGACTGGGGCGTCGAGGTCACCCTGGTCGAGCTCAAGGACATTCAGCTCCCCGACAGCATGAAGCGCGCGATGGCACGCCAGGCCGAGGCCGAGCGTGAGAAGCGGGCGAAGATCATCGCCGCCGAGGGGGAGGCGCTGGCGGCGAACGCCCTCGGCACCGCCTCCGATATCATGATGGAGCACCCGGTCGCGCTGCAGCTGCGCAACCTGCAGAGCCTGGTGGAGCTCGG
>JAWWPH010000194.1:0-4543 GCA_033850875.1 Nocardioidaceae bacterium
GGGTGATGGTGAGGTCCGTGATCGCGTGATGGGGCCGGTCCCCGTACACGGCGATGCCGTGCGCGTTGATGTCGAAGCTCCCCAGCGTGGGGTTGTAGTTGCCCATCGCGTGAACGTGGTTGCCCCGGACGGTGATGTGCGACGACGCGCCGTGCACGTAGATGCCGATCGGCACGACGCCGAGCCTCTTGGTCGCGTAGCCGGTGATGCCCAGCCGTTCGACGACCACGTGGGTGCTGCTGGCGACGTCGACCATCGCCGACGTCCCCCGAGGCGTGAGCGCGCTGCCGTCGAGAACGACGTGCTCGTGGCGGTACGGCCGGATGGTGATCCCCCGCACCCGGTGCAGCCGGATCCGCTGCGAGTAGCGGCCGCCCCGCATCTCGACCACGCCGCCCCCAGGAAGACGCCGGACCGCCTCGCGAACCGTCGCCAGCGGATGCCGCGGTGTGCCCGCCGCGCCCCGGCGCCCGTCAGGGGCCACGACGAGCGTGCGGCGGTGCGCCGACCCGACGGCATACGAGACCTCGGTGCCGCCCGAGTGAGCACCCGACGCGACGAGCGCCGGGCCGAGCGGCAGGAGCAGCGACACCGCCACACCCGCCGCCCACGGCTTGAGGGCCGACCGACTTCCGAGCCGCTTGCGCATTCGTGCATCCTCACACCGGGCCGGGTCGGCGTCAACGCTCTCCATCGAGCAACTTCGCGCAAAACTCGGACAGCAGCAGACAGCCGGACAGCGCGTGGACGGCCGCGGGCCGGCTACGGCAGACCGAACGACACGCCGGTCAGCTCCGCCGACCTGTCCCAGAGCCGCTTCGCCAGCTCCGCGTCGCTGGCCGCCGCCGTGCGGCCCACCAGCGTCGGGTGCCCACGCCTCTCCCCCGTGCCGTCGGGACCGACGTAGCTGCCGCCCGGCAGGTCCTGGGTCGCGGCGTACAGCGTCGGCAGCGCACCCATCGCGTCGCTCTGCGCGAAGAGCCGGTTCGTCACCGCCATCAGTGACGTCTGGACGATGCTCCCGGTACGCAGCTGCAGGTTGGTCGCCGCGTACCCGGGATGGGCCGCGAGGGCGCGTACGGGCGAGTCGGCCTCGACGAGCCGCCGGTCGAGCTCGAGCGTGAAGAGCAGGTTCGCGAGCTTCGACTGCCCGTACGCCGCCCACCGCCGGTAGCGGCGGCGCTGCCAGTTCAGGTCGTCCAGGTCGATCCGGCCGTGCCGGTGGGCCGCCGACGACACCGTCACGACCCGGTCCGCGATGGAGCGCAGGAGGAGGTTCGTCAGCGCGAAGTGGCCGAGGTGGTTCGTGCCGAGCTGCGTCTCGAACCCGTCCACCGTGCGTCCGCGCGGGACGGCCATCACGCCGGCGTTGTTGACGAGGACGTCGAGGGAGCCCTCCCACGCTTCGGCGAAGGCCCGGACGGAGGCGAGGTCCGCGACGTCGAGCCTGCGCACCTCCGTGGACCCGGTCATGCCGGCCGCGGCGCGCTCCCCGCGTTCGTCGTCGCGCACAGCGAGCACCACGTGCGCACCGGCCTGCGCGAAGGCGGCGGCGGTCGCCCGGCCGAGACCGCTGCTCGCCCCTGTGACGACCACGGTCCGGCCCCGCTGGTCGGGGAGGTCGGCAACGTCCCAGCCGCCCGTCATCGCGCCGTCCTCCCCGTCTAGGCTGTCGAGATGCCGAGTCTGACCGTTGCCGAAGCACGCACCCGAGCTGCCTCCCTGACGGTGTCAGCCTACGAGGTCGACCTCGACCTGACCCGTGGGGACGAGACGTTCGGTTCCCACACCGTGATCGAGTTCGAGAGCCAAGACGACCAGGACACCTTTCTCGACATCTCGCCCCGAGAGCTGATCGGCGTCCACCTCAACGACCGGGCGATCGACGTCTCCGAGCTCCGGGACGGGCGGCTGCACCTCAGCGGCCTCGCCGAGCGCAACACGCTCGTCGTCGACGCGCTGATGGCCTACTCGAACGACGGGGAGGGCCTGCACCGCGCGGTCGACCCCGAGGACGGGCTCGCGTACCTCTACGCGATGACCTTCCTTCCCGCCGCTCCGCGGATCTTCGCGTGCTTCGACCAGCCCGACCTCAAGGCGACGTACCGGGTCTCGGTCACCGCGCCCGAGAACTGGACGGTCGTCGGCAACGGCCGCGCCACCCAGACCGCGCCGGGCCGCTGGACGCTCGCCGAGACCAAGCCGGTGTCGACGTACCTGGTCACGCTCGTCGCCGGCCCGTACCACTCCGTCACCACGACCCACGAGGGCATCACGCTGGGCCTGCACTGCCGGCAGTCGCTGGCTCCCCATCTCGACAAGGACTCGGCGGAGCTCTTCGACGTGACCGCCCGGTGCTTCGACGAGTACCACCGCCTGTTCGGGATCCGGTACCCGTTCGGCGACTACCACCAGGCGTTCGTGCCCGAGTTCAACGCGGGCGCGATGGAGAACCCGGGATGCGTCACGTTCACCGACGAATTCGTCTTCAAGGCGCAGGCGACCGACAGCATGCGGGCGACCCGGGCGTACGTGGTCGCACACGAGATGGCGCACCAGTGGTTCGGCGACCTCGTCACGATGCAGTGGTGGGACGACCTGTGGCTCAACGAGTCGTTCGCGACCTACATGGGATACCGGCTCACCAGTGAGGTGACGCCGTTCGACGACATCTGGGTGGAGTTCTCGTACAACGAGAAGGCATGGGGACTGGCGGCCGACCAGCGGACGTCGACCCACCCCGTCGCCGGCAACGGGGCCAGGGACACGCAGCAGGCGTTGACGGACTTCGACGGCATCTCGTACAGCAAGGGTGCCGGGGCGCTGCGGCAGCTCAACTCCTACCTCGGTGACGAGGCGTTCCTCGCCGGCGTCGTCGACCACCTCGAGCGACACTCCTACGGCAACGCGACGCTGGCCGACCTACTGGACTCGTGGCATCGGGTCAGCGACAAGGACGTCCACGCGTGGGCGGAGAAGTGGCTGCGGACCGCCGGTGTCGACACCCTGCGGTGCGTCGCGGACCCGCGCGGCGTCGTGGTCGAACGGCTCAACGGCTCGTCGGAGGAGGTGTCGCGGCCGCACGCGATCACCGTGAGCCTGTACGGCGACGATGGCACGTCGCAGTCAGTGCCGGTACTCGTAGCCGGCGACCGTACACCGGTCGACCTCCCGTCGTACGACGGGACCGGCCTGCTGCTACCCGACTCCAGAGACGAGACGTGGGCGAAGATCGCGCTCGACGACGCCTCCGTCGACCGCGCACCGGACCTTCTGCAGCGGATCGACGACCCGCTGGGGCGGGCGGTCATCTGGGCCGCCCTGCGGGAAGGGATGCTCGACGCGCGGATCAGTCCGGAGCAGTTCCTCACGGCCGTGGAGACCGCCCTCCCCGGAGAGGTCGACCTGGGCGTGGAGAAGATCCTCGGCTCGCTGCGCGGCGGGCTGATCGGCCAGCTCGGGGTGCTGCTGACCGAGCCGGGCGACCGCAGCCGGCTGGCGGCGGTGGCGACACGGCTGCTGGCCGAGGCTCGGCCGTCGAGCAACCGGCAGGTGGTCGCGGCCCGGGCGCTGGTCGCCGTCACCGACGACGACGAACAGCTGCGGGCCTGGCTCGACGGCGGTACACCCGAGGGGCTGCGTGTCGACGAGGATCTGCGCTGGCGGGTCACCCGCGCACTGTGTGAGCTCGGCGCCTTCGGCCAAGCGGAGATCGACGCCGAGCGTGCCCGTGACCGGTCGTCGCAGGGCGCGGAGCACGCACTGCGCTGCCGGGCGACAGTGCCCGACCCGACCGTCAAGCAGGACGTGTGGACGGCGATCGTGTCGGACCACACGCTCGGCAACTACGACCTGTACGCCCTCTGCGAGTACTTCTTCCGCCCCGGCCAGCTCGACCTGACGGCTCCCTACGTCGAGCGCTACTTCACCGACATCGGCCAGACGGCCACGTTCCGTACGGGGGCCGTCGTCGACGCCTCCGCAAAGCTCGTCTTTCCACGGTTCGCGGTGAGCGACACGACCCTCCAGCTCGCCGAGCGGACGCTGAGCCGCGACGACCTGACTCCCGGCGTGCGTCGGGCGATCAGTGACGGCGCGGACGACCTCAGGCGTGCGGTACGGGTACTCGAGCGGTACACACGTGAGAGGAGCGCGCGCTGACCGCGGGCCCGATGGGCCTGCGCGGGCCCGGTTCCGGCGGTGGGGCCGGGCGGCCCGGCGCGAGCGTGCGCCGACCGGTCGTCGCGGTCGTCGGCGGACGCCGCCAGTCCCGTGCGGACTCGGTGGTGACCGAGGAGCCGCTGGAGATCCGGCTCGCCTGGCCGGGACATCCAGCGACGAGGGTCGCGGTCACGATGCGCACACCGGGTGCCGACTTCGAGCTCGCCGCCGGCTACCTCCTCGCCGAGGGCGCCACCCCTGTCGGCGTGCCTCCGCGCACCGTCGCCTACTGCGTCGACCGGGCGCTGTCGCAGGAGCAGCGCTACAACGTCGTCACCGTCCATCTCGACACTCCCCCGGCTCGGCACCCGTCGACCCGGGT
>JAWWPH010000195.1:0-6447 GCA_033850875.1 Nocardioidaceae bacterium
GCGGGGGCGGTACCTCGTCGATGCCGGTGATCACTCCGGCGGCGATCGAGGGAGCCGCGCCGAGCACCACCACGAACAGGATCGCGCTCTCGTGCAGTCCGAAGAAGAGGATCGCCAACGGGAACCACGCGATCGAGGGCATCGTCTGCAGACCGGCGATCAGCGACCCGATGGCCAGCCGGAGCGTCCGCCACTGGACGACCGCGACGCCCAGCGCGGTCCCGATGAGGATGGCCAGGCCGTATCCCATCGCCGCCCTGTGCAACGTCTTCGTGAGCTCCTGGAACAGGGTGGGTGAGCCCTCGAGCCGCGCGTTGCCCAAGATCTCGTGCCAGAGCCGGGCGAACACCGTGCCGGGGCTCGGGAGCACGTAGTCGGGCTTCCAGGTCGTGACGACCGCGAACTCCCAGAGCGCGAGCACGATCCCGACAGCGAGCAGCTTCGGCCAGATCGCCGTCCATGCCTTGTGCGCGAAGCCGGGGCCGGCCTCGTCGGTCTCGCTGGACCGCTGGACGGTGAGCTCGGTCAGCTCCGCGTCTGTGAGGGTCCGGCGTGGCGCGGTCTCAACGGACATGCTGGGCCACCTCGGCTTTCAGTTGGCTGGTGAGCTCGCCGGACAGTTCGGCGACGCCGCGATCCTCGAAGTGCCGGGGGCGGTCGAAGTCGATGGTGAACTCCTGCTTCACCCGGCCCGGGGAGCTGAAGAAGAGCACTGTGCGGTCGGCGAGCCGGACCGCCTCGCGGACGTTGTGGGTGACGAAGACGATGGTCAGGCCGAACTCGGCCTGCAGGCGCTCGATCTCGTCGTGCATGGCATCGCGGGTCATGGCGTCGAGCGCCGCGAACGGCTCGTCCATGAGCAGGATGTCGGCCTCCTGAGCCAGCACGCGGGCAAGCTGAGTACGCTGCCGCATCCCGCCGGAGAGCTCATGGGGACGCTTGTTCTGGCGCCCGCCCAGGTGAACGAGCTCGAACAGCTCGTCGATCCGCTCGACCCGCCGGGCCTTGGGGACTCCGCGCATCTTGAGAGCGAGGTCGACGTTCTCACCCGCGGTGAGCCAAGGGAACAGGGTCGCCTCCTGGAACATGAAGGAGACCTTGCGACCACCGGTGTCGATCGCGCCCGAGGTGGGCTTGTCCAGGCCGGCGATGAGGTTGAGCAGTGTGCTCTTGCCGCAGCCGCTGGCTCCGACGATGCAGAGGAACTCCTTCTCGGCAACGTCGAGGTCGACTGCCTCGAGGGCGACGGTGCGCTCTTTGCCGCGCCCGAACGACTTGCTGACTCCCTGGATGCGGATGGCCGTCCCGGAGCCGACGGCTCCGGGAGCGGCACCCGCGTGTGATGTCGTTGTCACTATGACGACGGTCCTGACACTGTCGGCTCACCGGCGGCGGCGAGCAGCTTGTTGAGCGGGTCCAGATCGAAGATGTTGGACAGGCCCGGGATGGTCTGGATCAGTCCGGTGTCCACCGCGTGCTTGGCGCTCTCGAGAAGCGTGTCGGCGAGCGGATCGTTGGTGAACGTCAGCTCCTTCCACGCGGCGTTGAGCACCTTCGGCGGAATGGCGTCCCCACCGGTGATCTTCTGAATCTGCGTAGCGGTGATCTGCTTGGCCTCGGCAGGGTTCTTGTTGACGAAGTCGTTGGCCTGGATCTGGCCCTTGAGCAGGTCGTTCACGAGGTCGGGGTGGGCCTTGAGGAAGTCGTTGTTGACCAGGAGCTGCGTGGTCACGAACTGGCCCTTCGGCCACAGGCTCGCCTCGTCGACCAGCTTGTGACCCCCATCGGCGACGAGGACCGAGGCGTACGGCTCGGGCACCCAGCCACCGTCGACCTGGCCCTGCTTGAACTGGGTCACCGTGTCGCTGTTGTCCTGGGGCAGGACCGTCAGGTCGCCCTGGCCGTCGGCGCTCACGTGGATCCCCTGCTGCTTGAGCCAGTACTTGAAGGCGACGTCTTGGGTGTTGCCCTGCCCGGGGGTCGCGATGGTCTTGCCCTTGAGGTCCTGCGGGCTCTTGATGTCGGACGAGACGACGAGCGATGCGCCGCCCGAAGTCGCGCCGCTGATGACGCTCACGTTCTTCGACGTCCCGTACGCCGTGATGGCGGGGCTGGGACCGATGTAGGTGGCGTCGAGGTCGCCGGCGAGCAGGGCGTCGATCGTGTCGCTGCCGCTGTTGAACTCCGTGGCCTTCAAGGTCGCCCCGTCCTTGGCGAGCGCGTTCTTGAAGAACCCCTTGTCGAGGCCCACGATGGCGCTCGCGTGGGTGAGGTTGGGGAAGTAGCCGAGGTTGACCTCGCCGCCGCTCCCACCGCTCCCGCTGGAGCTGCCGCCACTGCCACCGCTGCTGTTACTGCTGCTGCCGTTGTCCGAGCTACACGCTGCGAGGGAGGTCGCGAGAACCCCCACCGCGACGAGCGCCCCGAGCCGACGGAAGCGCGTTCCGGTCCGAAAAACCGACACGTGTTCCTCCTAGGTAAATGTATGTGAACTAAACTACCCGACATACAGTACACATGCCTACCGGCTCCTCCCGACCATTTCGGCACTTCTTCGCCTGTGAGCCGCCACACAGGCGTTCCCGGGTCATTTCCGTGACTCAACGTGAGAGCAGGCACGCCTTCCGTCACTTGCGTGACGGTTTGGTCCGGTTTGGTGACGGACGAGACGCTACGATCCGCATGGGTCGAACGGCCCAAGCCGTCCGCCACGCAAGCGTTTAACCGCTACCGTTGGTAGGTGCGCGCAATTCGACGGTTCACCGTCCGTCCAGTCCTGCCTCCATCCCTTCGGCCACTGGAAGATCTGGTCACCAACCTCCGCTGGTCGTGGCATCCGGAGACGCAGGACCTGTTCCAGTCGGTGAGCCCGGAGGCTTGGGCCAGGTCGCACCATGACCCCGTCCGCTTCCTCGGCAACATCCCCGCCGACCGGCTCCGCGCCCTCGGCAACGACAAGCGCTTCATCAAGCGGCTGGAGCTGGCTCGCGCGGATCTGGAGGAGTACCTGACCGGCAACCGCTGGTACCAGACGCTCGGCGACGACGCGCCGCGCAGCATCGCGTACTTCTCACCGGAGTTCGGCATCACGGCCGTGCTGCCGCAGTACTCCGGCGGTCTCGGCATCCTCGCGGGAGACCATCTGAAGTCGGCCAGCGACCTCGGCGTGCCGATCATGGGTGTGGGGCTGCTGTACCGGCACGGTTACTTCCGCCAGTCCCTGTCCCGTGAGGGCTGGCAGCAGGAGCGCTACCCCGTCATCGACCCCGACGAGCTTCCCATCACGTTGCTGCGCGAGCTCGACGGGTCGCCCATGCGGGTGAGCCTCGCCGTGTCGGGTGGGCAGCAGCTCGCGGCTCACGTCTGGGTGGCGCAGGTGGGACGCGTCCCCCTGCTGCTGATGGACTCCGACATCGAGGAGAACCCCCCGCCGCTGCGCGAGGTCACCGA
Organism: Nocardioidaceae bacterium; assembly: GCA_033850875.1. Taxonomy (GTDB): domain Bacteria; phylum Actinomycetota; class Actinomycetes; order Propionibacteriales; family Nocardioidaceae; genus DASQEH01. The sequence goes on from JAWWPH010000195.1 coordinate 3,451, forward strand.
CCGGCTCTACGGCGGAGGCTCAGACCACCGGCTGCTGCAGGAGCTGCTGCTGGGCATCGGCGGGGTCCGCGCCATCCGCAGGTACTGCGACATCACCGGCGCCCCGGCGCCCGAGGTCTTCCACACCAACGAGGGCCACGCCGGTTTCCTCGGCATCGAGCGCATCCGCGAGTTCATCACCGAGGAGGGGCTCGACTTCGACTCGGCGCTGGAGAAGGCGCGGGCCGGCACCGTCTTCACGACCCATACCCCCGTACCGGCCGGCATCGACCGGTTCCCGCGCGAGCTGATCGAGATGCAGTTCGGCGGCGAGAACACGACCGCGGGCCTTCCCGTGGGCAAGATCTTGGCGCTGGGCGCCGAGGACTACGAGGGCGGCGACCGCACGGTCTTCAACATGGCCGTGATGGGCTTCCACCTCGCCGGCCGCGCCAACGGCGTGAGCAAGCTCCACGGGCAGGTCTCGCGCGAGATGTTCTCCGGCCTCTGGCCGGGCTTCGACGGCCACGACATCCCGATCACGTCGATCACCAACGGCGTGCACGCGCCGACCTGGGTGGCCCGCGAGGTCTTCGAGCTGGCCGAGCGCGAGGGTGTCCTCGAGTCGCTCGAGCGCTCCCGCGACTGGAGCGCGACCGAGAAGATCCCGTCGCGCTCCCTGTGGGAGACCAAACGCGAGCTGCGCCGCCATCTGGTGGAGGACGTGCGCACGCGGCTGCGGCAGTCGTGGGTGGCCCGGGGCGCCACCTCAGCAGAGCTGCACTGGGTCGACTCGGTGCTCGACCCCGACATCTTGACGATCGGCTTCGCCCGCAGAGTCCCGTCGTACAAACGGCTGACGCTGATGCTGCGGGATCCCGAGCGGCTGACGCGCCTGCTGCTCCACCCGCAGCGGCCCATCCAGATCGTGATCGCGGGCAAGTCGCACCCGGCCGACGAGGGCGGCAAGAAGCTGATCCAGGAGATCGTGCGGTTCTCCGACGACGCCGCCGTACGTCACCGCATCGTCTTCCTGCCCAACTACGACATCGCCATGGCGCAGCCGCTGTACCCGGGCTGCGACGTCTGGCTCAACAACCCCCTCCGCCCGTACGAGGCGTGCGGGACGTCCGGCATGAAGGCGGCCCTGAACGGGGGCCTCAATCTCTCGATCCTCGACGGCTGGTGGGACGAGTGGTTCGACGGTGACAACGGCTGGGCGATCCCGTCGGCCGACGGCGTCGACGACCCCGAGCGACGCGACGACATCGAGGCCGCGGCCCTGTACGACCTGCTCGAGGACGAGGTCGCGCCCCGCTTCTACGACGTCGACGGCGAGAAGCTCCCCAGCCGCTGGATCGAGATGGTCCGCCATACGCTGACCTCGCTGGGGCCGAAGGTGCTGGCCTCGCGGATGGTCGCCGACTACGTACGCCAGCTGTACGCACCCGCCGCCGAGGGGGCCCGCCGGGTCGCCGCCGACAACCAGTCGGTGGTCGACCTCGCCTACTGGAAGGCGAAGGTGCGCACCGCCTGGCCGCACGTGCGCATCGAGCACGTGGAGTCCAGCGGCGTCACCGACGCACCGGCCCTGGGGTCGCGCATCACCGTGCGGGTGTTCGCCTCGTTGGGAGACCTGACGCCCGACGACGTCGACGTACAGGTCGTGCACGGGCGTGTCGCCGGTGACGACCAGCTGCGCGACCCGCGGGTCGCGAGCCTGCGGCACGCGGAGTCGTACGAGGCCGGCAGGCACCGGTTCGAGGCCGAGATCCCGCTGGAACACACCGGCCCGTTCGGGTACACCGTTCGGATCCTGCCGAAGAACGACCTGTTGGTGAACCCGGCCGAGGTCGGGCTGATCGCGTGGCCCCCGAACGTCAACGACGTCGACACCGCCTGACCCCGCGAGACGTCACCAACGGCCCGGGTCTGCCGGCGTGTCGCCCCCCGGTTGACGTGTCGGCGCGTGGGGCAGGGCCTCGAACAGGGCCACCGTGTGGTCGAGGAGCCGTACCGTCGAGCCTGGTGCCCACGGCCGCGGCGCCGGCTCCGCCGAGTCCGTGCGCACGACCTCGATGTAGCGGTCCGCCCACTCGGCCGGGAGGCGGACGTCGACAGGCTGGTCGCCCGCGTGCAGCCAGATGAGGTACGAGGTGTCCCGGCGGCGTACGCCCTGGCGGTCCACGGCGCGCAGCTGGTCGCCGGCGAGGAAGATCCCCAGGGTCGCCCTCGACGTGTCGTGCCAGTCCGCGTCGGTCATCTCGACACCCGCCGGCGTGAGCCAGGTGATGTCCTTACCGCCGCCACCACCACGACCAACCCCGCCAGCCCCGTCACCGGCCGGCGACGGATGCTGCGGCCGGCCCTCGAAGAAGTACCGCCGGCGCAGCACCGGATGCGCGGCGCGCAGCGCGAGCAGCTTCCGGGTGAGGCCGTACAGGTGTGCCCAGTCCGGCTCGTCGTCCCACGAGACCCACGACACCTCGTTGTCCTGGCAGAAGGCGTTGTTGTTGCCCTGCTGCGTACGCCCCCGCTCGTCCCCCGCGGTCAGCATCGGAACTCCCGTCGACAGCAGCAGCGTCGCCAGCAGATTGGCGGCCTGGCGGCTGCGGAGTGCGCGGACGGAGGGGTCACCGGTCTCCCCTTCCGCGCCGCAGTTCCAGGACCGGTTGTCGGACGTGCCGTCGCGGTTGTCCTCGCCGTTGGCGAGGTTGTGCTTCTCGTCGTAGCTCACCAGGTCGCGGAGCGTGAAGCCGTCGTGCGCAGTGACGTAGTTGATTGACGAGAACGGCGAGCGCCCGTCGTCGGCGTACAGGTCGCTCGAGCCCGAGAAGCGAGAGGCGAGCTCCCGGACACCACCCGAGCGTCCGCGCCAGAAGTCGCGCACGCCGTCGCGGTACTTGTCGTTCCACTCACACCACGGCGACGGGAACCGCCCGACGAGGTACCCGGAGTCGGTGGCGTCCCAGGGCTCGGCGATGAGCTTGACCTCGCGCAGCACCGGGTCCTGGTGCA
>JAWWPH010000227.1:0-2665 GCA_033850875.1 Nocardioidaceae bacterium
AGGCTGGCGCCGGGGCAGCCGACCTACGAGGAGAAGTTGCGGGCGGCCGCACCGGGGATGGTCGACGCGTACTGGCAGCAGATGGCGAAGAACCGGCAGCCGGCAGACCACAGCGACCCCGCGAAGATGCACACGCTCCAGGAGATGGAGGACCTCGCGAAGGCGAGCAAGGACGAGACCGACGACGTCTTCGGCGGCTACTACGACAAGGCCGCGCACAAGCCGATGAAGGCCGACAAGCCCGGTGCGCGCCGTAGCCTCCACGACCTCTGGGCGGACCAGCAGGCCTTTCTCAGCGATCCCTCGACCACGTTCGCGGACAAGCGCGCTATGGCGAAGGCCCTCGTCTTCTACTTCTTCCAGTCCAACGACGACGTCGTGGCACCTCTCAACCGCGAGCACCACGCGTCGCCCTCGTTCAACAAGAGCAACGTCGCGTTGAACGACGAGGCCAAGGCCCAGGAGCGTGTCGCCGGCGACCTGACCGCCACGGCGGCCAAGGTACGCAAGCTCAACGAGATCGACCGGGGCTGGGACGCCTCGGCCAACCCCGCGACCAGGGACGTCAACATCCAGCTCTTCCGCCCGCAAGGGGGGGTCCAGAAGGACCAGGACTTCATGTGGGACATGTTCCAGACCCTGATCCACGAGTACATCCATACCCTCGCCGCAAAGCGGTACCGCGACTTCGCCTCGTCCTTCGGTGACAGCTCCCTGCAGAACAACACCCTCATCGAGGGCATGGACTCGTTCCTCGACGAGGTCGTCTGGGCCAACATCAGGCCGCGCGTCACCGACCCCGGACTCCGACAGAAGGTGGAGGGGCCCGCGTACGCGGCACTGCCCCCGATCACGGTGGTCCCCGCGTTCCGGCGGCGCTACTCGTCCTTCACCGAGGCGACGAGGCTGGTGACGGTCGTGGGCTTCCGCAACGTGATCCTCGCGTACTTCAAGGGCGACATCGAGAGGATCGGGGGGTGAGCCGACGATGACCGGGGCGGACCTTGCCGCAGTCGTGGCCGCGTTGGCCGCGGCCGGACCGGTTGACTGGTCGGGCCTGCCGGCAGGACTGCGCGGGGCACCGGATGACGAGACGTTCGAGGTGGTGCTCGGAGCGGAACGGGACGAGGCGGACCTCCTGCAGCTCCCCGACGTCGCGGACGGCTGCGCGGCGCGAGCCTGGCTGCGCGGCGGCGTCGTCGTCCTCGTCGAGATCACGTGGCGCACGGGCGCCCCGGCCTGGCCGCCGGACAGTGGCGAGGGACCTGAGGCACGTGACGACGTCGTCGACGGGCTGGTGGTCGTCGAGGCCGGTGAGTGGATCTATCCGCAACGCGGGCTGGCCGTGGTGACCAACCAGGACGCCACCGCGGCCCGTCGCATGTTCGGGTTCGCCCCCACGACGCTCGACGTATACCGGCGCCTGCTCCGGCCCGACCTGTCGACCGTCCGGCGCCCGGCGGTAGGCATGACGCGAGGGGACGACCTGTGACGACCTTCCCGGGCTCTCCCCGGCTGCTCAAGAGCGGCATCGTCCTCGTCGACCCCCAGTCCGGGGCCATCACCCGGATCATCGCGCTGCAGTACAACCCCGACACGTTGACCCGCACGCTGGCGCCGAAGGTGGTCGGAAGCGAAGGGGCCGACCGGAGCGAGGCGACCCGCCTCAAGGGCCCGCCGGTCGAGACGATCAAGCTCGACGCCGAGATCGACGCCGCCGACCAGCTCGAGGTGGCGGGCCCGCTCGTTCTCCAGGTCGGCATCCACCCGCAGCTGTCGGCGCTCGAGGGACTGGTCTACCCGACCGCCTCGCAGCTCCAGAGCAACCGCGCGCTTTCGGTGAGCGGTGCCCTCGAGATCGCCCCGATGCTCGCCCCGCTCACCTTGTTCGTCTGGAGCAAGCAGCGGATCGTTCCGGTGCGCCTGACCGAGCTCAGTGTCACCGAGGAGGCGTTCGACCCGAACCTCAACCCCCTTCGCGCCAAGGTCAGCCTCGGGCTGCGGGTGTTGAGCGTCGACGACCTCGGCTTCGACCAGACAGGAGGGAGCCTGTACATGGCCTACCTGCAGAACAAGGAGAAGCTCGCTGCCAAGGCCTCCGCCGGGACCCTCGGGGCTCTCGGGCTCACGGGGCTGCCATGAGCCCGAATCCGGCCTTCGGCCCGACCAGCCGTTACCACCTGATCGACACCGCGACCTGGGACGCGTCAGACGGTCGCTGCATCGTGTACCTGCGACGTCGCTTCGTTCCACCTCCCGAACGGTTCGCCGTGGTGGCGGAGTACGTCGTCGGTGCCGGCGACCGGCTCGACACCATCGCGGCAGCGCAGCTCGGTGACCCCGAGCAGTTCTGGAGGATCTGCGACGCCAACGTGGCCCTCCGCCCGGACGAGCTCACCGAGGAGCTCGGTCGACGGCTGCGGATCACCCTGCCGGACGGCATCCCTGGGGTGACCGATGCCTAGCCGGTTCACGCTGTCGGTGATGGTCGGCCCCGTCATCCCCGTCCCCCTCCCGCAGGCGGCGATCGACGAGCTGACGAGCGTGGAGGTCACACAGACGGCGGAGCGCGGCAAGCCCGGCGGCTTCCGGCTCACTTTCAACCTGAGCAAGCACTCTCCACTGCACACGATCTTCCTGCTGGCCGGAGGCGCTGTGCCCCCGG
>JAWWPH010000281.1:0-3018 GCA_033850875.1 Nocardioidaceae bacterium
CGAGCAGGATGCCGTCGGTCATCACCTTGACACGCGTCCGGGACCCGGACCGGTCGGTGAAGCGGATCTTGTACCCGACGACGTCACCCAGGTCGGTGTGGAGCTCCTCCGCGATCCGCTCCGCGACTGTACGGGCCGCGATCCGCCGTGGCTGCGTGTGTCCGATCGCGCCTCGGCCTTGCCCCCTGCCGAGCTCGAGGCAGATCTTCGGCAGCTGGGTCGTCTTGCCGCTGCCCGTCTCGCCCGCCACGATGACGACCTGGTGGGCCCGGATTGCGTCGGCGATGTCGTTCTTGCGTTGGCTGACCGGCAGCTCGGCGGGGTACGTGATCGGCGCCGTCAGGGTCGTGGACATTTGCCCACCAGTCTAGGGAGCCGGCAGACGGCCCCCGGCGGCCTTTCGCCCAGCCACCGCCTGGTCAGCCACCCGAGCCGGGAGGCTGACCGTGCGGGTGGGCCGGGTCAGGCGTCGGCGTACTGGCTTATCACTGCTGAGCAGAAGGCCGGCAGGTCGTCGGGCTTGCGGCTCGTGACGAGGTTGCCGTCGACGACCAGCTCCTCGTCCACCCACGTGGCGCCGGCGTTGCGCAGGTCGGTCTGCAGGCTGGGCCACGACGTCATCCGGCGGCCGCGTACGACGTCGGCCTCGATGAGCGTCCATGGGGCGTGGCAGATCGCCGCGACCGGCTTGCCCTCGTCGAAGAAGCCCTTGATGAAGGCGACGGCGCCGTCGTCCATGCGCAGCGCGTCGGGGTTGGCCACCCCGCCGGGCAGCACGAGGCCGTCGAAGTCCTCCGCGGTCGCGTCCTCGAACGTGGCATCGACGTCGAAGGTCTCAGCCTTGTCGAGGTGGTTGAACGCCTGCACGGACCCCTTCTCGGTGGACACCAGCTGAGGTGTCCCGCCGGCCTGCTCCACGGCCTTCCAGGGCTCTGTCAGCTCCACCTGCTCGATGCCCTCGGGTGCCACGGCGAATGCGATCTTCTTGCCGGTCAGGTCTCCAGTCACGGAACGGTTCTCCTTCAGTCGACGGGCTCGGTGATGTGCCCCCTGAGCTGTACCCAGCACACCGCCCGATACCCTTTTCGCGCGCGATCGGGTCGAGATTTCAGCCTTCGCGAAGGAACGTGACCCAGACCTCGGGCAGGTGGTCGGGCGGTCGGCCGCTGGGTGTCTACCGCAGACGGTCGCCCGAGCTCCACGCGCTGTTGCGGCGGCCGATGGTGGCTGTACCGGCACCGGGTCGGCCCGGCGCTACGTGCTGTCGGGCAGCCGATACGCCCGGCGGGCGTTGCCCGAGCCGATCAGGGTCGCGACCCGCTCGGCGTCGCCGTCGGTCATCTCGCCGGTGTCGACCAGCCGGCCGAGCGTCGCCGACAGGCCGACGCGGAACAGCCGGGCGCCCAGGTAGTACAGCTCCGACAGCCCGAACGCGTCGGAGGCGAACAGGAGCTTGCCGAACGGCACCAGCTCCAACGACTCCCGGATGATGTCGCGCGACAGCGCGCCCGTGTTGTGCACGGTGAGGCTGACGTCCATGAAGACGTGGTCGAAGACCTGCGCCAGGTACCCGGCGTTGCGGTGGAACGGATAGTTGTGGAGCAACAGCACGGGCACGCCCCGGTCCTCGGTCGCGCGAAGGAAACGCGTGAGCAGCAGCGGATCGCAGTCGAGCATGTCGACGTCGCTGTCCCCATATCCCACGTGGAACTGCAGCGGGAGGCCCACCTCGACCGCAGTCCACGCCAGGAAGCCGTTGACGACCGGGTGGGCGATCCGGAAGCTCCCGTCGCGCTCGGGCTTCACCTCCCCCAGAGCGGCGACCAGCTCGTCCTGCGACGGCCTGGCGCCCGGGAGGTTCAGCCCGACCCGGTACGCCGCGATGCTCTTCGCCCCGACCGCGTCGGACGACGTCAACGCCTCTACGAGCCGCTCACCGAAGTCGGGCGGTGCCACGCCCTGGGCGAGCAGCGCCTGGCCGACCACCTCCAGCCGGACGACCTCGTGCGCTCGCGCGCCGCACAGAGCGGCGAGCTCGTCCGGCGAGCAGATCGGCTCCGGTTCGAAGCCGGTGTCGACGACGAAGTCGGCGATGCCGGCCGCGGCCACCAGCCGACGGTCGACCTCGTCGCTGCCGAGCTCGGCTCGGCGCCGCAGGTACACGTCCGGCTCCGCCAACGGCTCGAGCCCGAGCACCGGGGCGCACCAGCGCCGCACGGCCAGACCCAGCATCGAGTCGAAGAACGTCGTACCCAGCGCGCCCGGAGTGCCGCCCTCGTTCATGAGCGACTCGAACGCGGCCCGGTCGAGCTCGCGCCTGACCAGCCCGTGACAGTGGTGGTCGACCAGGGCTCCGCCCGGGTACCGCAGCTCGCCGGCAAGGGTCTCGGTCATCGCAGGGTGTCGGCGCCCTCGTCGGCGCGAGCGAGGCCACGCGTGAGTCGCCGGGCCAGACCCGGGACCAGCACGACGACGATCGTCACCAGCGCGACCCAGCCGAAGGCGACCGCCGGCAGCCATCGACCCGGGTTGCCTTCGGGATATGGCCAGACGTTGCGGTAGATGGTGTAGCCGAGCATGGCCAGCGCCAGGATCGGGATCACCACCTGCCACTGCGGGACGCTCAGCTTCCTCTCGATGAAGACGAGCTTGATGCAGCCGAGCGTGGCCAGCACGTAGGCCACCAGCAGGATCAGGGTGCCGATCGTGCCGCTCCACAAGAAGGTGTCGAACGGCTCCGCGGAGAAGGCCGTCGCGCAGACCAGGGCGATGACGGCGACCAGTACGGTCACGGCGAAGGTCGCAACGGCCGGGGTTCCGCCGGTGCCCGTGCGGCCCAACAGGGACGTGGACGAGAAGTCACGAGCGATGGCGTACAGCAGGCGGGAAGCACCGACGACGCACGCCAGGCAGCACGCGAAGGCGCTGATGGCGGCCCCCAGCGTGATGACCGTCCCGACCCAGGATCCGACGAACGAGGAGCCGAGGTCACCCATCAGGGCTGGCGACTTGATGAAG
>JAWWPH010000328.1:0-8054 GCA_033850875.1 Nocardioidaceae bacterium
GCGGCGTGGCCAAGCGGCCCGGCGCGAGCGTGCGCCGACAGGTCGTCGAGGTCGTCGGCGGACATCGCCGGTCCCGTGCGGACTCGGTGGCCACCGAGGAGCCGTTGGAGATCCGGCTCGCCTGGCCGGGACATCCGGCGACGAGGGTCGCGGTCACGATGCGCACTCCGGGTGCCGACTTCGAGCTCGCCGCCGGCTACCTCCTCGCCGAGGGCGCCACCCCAGTGGGCGTGCCTCCGCGCACGGTCGCCTACTGCGTCGACCGGGCGCTCTCGCAGGAGCAGCGCTACAACGTCGTCACCGTCCATCTCGACACTCCCCCGGCCCGGTACCCGTCGACCCGGGTGACCACGATGTCGTCGGCCTGCGGAGTCTGCGGCACGGAGAGCCTCGACGAGGTCTTCACGCCCGGCCACGAGCCGCTCGGTATCGATGCGCAGGTCGGCGACGAGGTGATCGCGTCGCTTCCCGACGCCCTGCGGGACAGCCAGCACGTCTTCGCGCGCACCGGTTCCATCCATGCCTCCGGAGTCTTCGACTTCGACGGCCGCCTGATCGTCGCCCGCGAGGACATCGGCCGTCACAACACCGTCGACAAGGTGCTCGGGGCGCGACAGCTCGGGACCGTCTCCTATTCGGAGAGCTCCATCCTGTGCGTGAGCGGGCGCGCAGGGTTCGACATCGTCACCAAGGCCGTAGCCGGGCGCATCGCCGTGGTGGTCGCCGTCGGTGGCCCCTCCAGCCTGGCCGTCGAGCTGGCGGACCGGGCGGGTGTCACTCTCTGCGGGTTCGCTCGAGGTGACCGCTATGTCGCCTACACCCATCCGGAGCGCCTGCGCGGCGTGTGACGGCCGCATTGTCGGCGGTGGCGGTTAGCGTCTGGCACATGCGCATCCTCCACACGTCCGACTGGCACCTCGGCCGGTCGTTCCACCGTGAGGGGCTGCTCGACGCGCAGAGTGCCTTCGTCGACCATCTCGTGGACGTCGTCCGGGCCGAGTCGGTCGACGTCGTCGTGGTCAGCGGCGACATCTACGACAGGGCCCTGCCCGCAGTCGACGCGGTCAGCCTGGCCAGCGACGCCCTGCGCCGCCTGCTCGCTGCCGGCATCCGGGTCGTCATGACCAGTGGCAACCACGACTCCGCGCCCCGCCTGGGCTTCGCCGCCGAGCTCATCGACGCGGCCGGCGTGCATCTGCGCACCAGCGCCGACCACGTCGACACGCCTGTCGTCGTCGCCGACCGGCACGGCGACGTCGCGATCTACGGGCTGCCCTACCTCGAGCCCGACCTCGTCCGTAGCGGCTGGGGTGTCACCGATCGCGGTCACCAGGGCGTCCTCGACGAGGCGATGCGGCGGGTCCGAGCCGATCTGCACGGCCGGCCGGCCTCGACCCGGTCACTGGTGATGGCTCACGCGTTCGTAGTCGGCGGCGAGCCCTGCGACAGCGAGCGCGACATCTCCGTCGGGGGTGTCTCGAGCGTCTCCCGCTCGACGTTCGCGGGCGTGGACTACGCCGCGCTCGGGCACCTGCACGGGCGCAAGGTGCTGTCGGAATCGGTCCGGTACTCGGGGTCCCCGCTGGCGTACTCCTTCAGCGAGGCACGCCACCGCAAGGGCAGCTGGCTGGTCGACCTCGACGAGTCGGGTCTGCGCGACGTCACCTTCGTCGACGCGCCGGTGCCGCGGCCGCTGGCCCTCCTCCGCGGCACGATCGACTCGCTCCTCCACGACCCGCGCCACGCAGCGGCCGAGTCGGCCTGGGTCCAGGCGACCGTCACCGACGACGCACGTCCGCAGCACGCGATGGAGCGCATCCGGGCCCGCTTCCCGCACGCCCTCGTGCTGCGCTTCGAGCCTGCCGCGAGCGCGGCCCGTGACCCCGACCGGGTCCCGCTGCGCGTCGCCCGGCACAGCGACGCCGAGGTGGTCGGACGCTTCTTCAGCGACGTGCGCGGGTCAGCCCCCGACGCCGACGAGGCCGACCTGCTCAGAGCGGCCTGCGACGCCTGCCGGATCAGCGAGGACATCGCGTCATGAGGGTCCACCGGCTGGAGATCACCGCCTTCGGGCCCTTCGCCGGCACCGAGGTCATCGATTTCGAGCCCCTCAACGACGCGGGCATCTTCCTGCTCACCGGCCCGACCGGCGCGGGCAAGACCACGGTGTTCGACGCCATCTGCTTCGGCCTCTTCGGCGCGGTCCCGGGTGCCCGCAACGGCGCGAAGGACCTCAAGAGCCATCACGCCGAGGGTACGGCTGTCCCCAGCGTGACGCTGGAGGCCAGCATGCGCGGCCGGAGGTTCCGGATCCACCGTTCCCCTGCGTGGTCGCGCCCGTCGAGCCGGGCCCGCTCCGGCCGGGTGGACCAGCCCGCCAAGGCGTCGGTCGAGGAGCTCGTCGACGGGCGCTGGGTCACGGTGTGTACGCGGCTCGACGACGTCGGCCTGCTGGTGACCCGCGTGCTCGGCATGAACAGGGAGCAGTTCTGTCAGGTCGTGATGCTCCCGCAGGGGCTGTTCCAGACGTTCCTGCGGGCCGGCGCGAAGGAGCGTCACGACGTGCTCGAGTCGTTGTTCGAGACCCGCCGGTTCGGCCGGATCGAGACCTGGCTCACCGAGCATCGACGGGCCTGCGACCGCGAGGTCGAGGCCTCGCAGTCGTCGATCCGTCAGCTGCTGGCGCGCGCCCACGAGGTGGCCCGGGAGCTCCAGCCGGTGGTCGAGCCCGACGCCGAGCCGGCTGCCTACCCGGCGGCACGGCAGCTCATCGCGGGCTGCCTCGACACGACCACCGCGGCGGCCGCGTCCGCTCTCGAGCTCGCCACGGTCGCACGCGACGAGCTCAAGCAGGCGCAGCACACGCTCGACGGCGGCCGCGACCTCGCTGCCCTGCAGGCGCGTCATCGGGCTGGGCGCGAGCGGCTGCGCGAGCTCGAGGCGCTACGAGAGGTGGTCGCGACGCGCGAGCAGCGGATCGATCGCGCGCAGTCCGCACGATCGCTGGCACCGCTGCTCCGGCTGGTCGACGATGCCGACCGAGCCCTCGGACAAGCCGAAGACCGCGTTCACGCTGCCCTGCGGCACTGCTCACACTCGCTGCTGGACGAGATCGCCCCGGCCCGGCCCGGCCGGATCCACGAGACGGGGACTTCCGCCGCTGACGGATGGGGCGCCGCTCGCTGGTCCGCGGTGCACCCCGACGCTGCCGAGGCGGCGGTAGCCACCCGCCGCGACCGGCTCGCGCGACTGGAGGCGATGGCCGACGTCGAGGCCGCCGCCCGGGCACTGGCCGAACAGGTGAGCTCGGACGATGCCGAGCTGGCGACCGTGCGGGCACGACATGCGACGTGTCAGGAGCTGACGGCGTCGCTGCCCGGCCTGCTGGCCGACGCAGAAGCGGAGCTGCGCTTCGTCGCAGAGACCGCGGCCCTCGAGCCGGCTGCCGCCCTTCGGCTGACCAGGGCCGAGGCGGCGGCTGTCGCCGCCCACGAGGCCGCCCGGCTCGACCGGGAGCTGCACGACGTCACCCAGCGGGCCGTCGACGCCCGTGACGCCAGGGCACGCGCACACGACAGGTGGCTGGAGCTCCGCGAGCGCCGGCTCCACGGGATGGCCGCCGAGCTCGCCGGTCAGCTCACCGACGGCGTCGCCTGCCTCGTGTGCGGGAGCTCGCGCCATCCCGCCCCCGCGGAGCAGTCGGCGGACCAGGTCACCGCCGAGGAGGAGGCAGTCGCGCAGGCGGAGTTCACGCAGGCAGCACAGGTGTACGAGGACCTTCGGGCGCTGGAGGCCCGCATCGGTTCGGAGCTGGCGAGCTCGCTGACCCGCTGCGAGAGCCTCGACCCGGTGGCGGCGAAGGCGGCGCTGGCGCAGACGGCCGCCGAGCTGGAGGAGTCCCGTGAGGCCGGGCGAGCCAAGCTGCGGCTGGAGCAGCAGATCGGGGTCCTCCGAGAGCGTCGATCCACGCTGAAGGCCGAGCTCGACGAGCTCCGCGTAGCCTGCGCGCTGGTCGGCAGGCGGCGCGACGACCACCTGAGGGAGCTGAAGGTCAGGCGGGAGCAGCTCGTCCGCGAGCTCGGTCCCGACACGTCCGTCGAGCAGGCGCTGCAGCAGCTGAGCGCCGAGCTCGAGTCAGCAGCCTCGCTCGCCGTCGACGTCCAGGCCCGCAGCCACTGGCTCGCCGACGCCACCCAGCTGCACGCGCGGCTCACGGAGGCGCTCTCACCAGCCGGCTTCGCCGACATCGAGGAGCTGCGGGCCGCGCACCTCACCGAGGCGGAGCTTGCGGTGGCGTCGGCGCTCAACCGCGGCCACTTCGACGAGGTGCGCGACGCCACGAGGGTCGTCGAGGATCGCGTCCTGGTCGCGGCGTCCGCGCAACCGGAGCCGGTGCTGGCCGGGCTCGAGGAGGCCGTACGGCTGGCCGAGGAAAAGCGCCTGCAGGTAGGTGCCTCCGCTGTCGCGCTCGCCACCAGGCGCGACCGGCTCGAGGAGCTCCTGTCCGAGCTCGACGCCGCACTGGCGTCGTGGCGGCCCCGACTCGTCCGGCGCGACCGAGCTGCGGCCGTCGCGGCGATGTGCGCGGGCACCTCCGCCGACAACGTCACGAAGACGCGGTTGTCCCACTACGTACTCGCGGCGCGCCTCGAGCAGGTCGTGGGGGCCGCGAACCTCCGGCTGTCAGGCATCTGCGGCGGGCGCTACTCGCTCGAGCACTCGATGCAGCGTGGGGTCGGCGACAGCCGGGGCGGGCTCGGCCTCGTCGTCTGCGACACTTACACCGGGCAGCGACGAGACCCCGCGACGCTGTCCGGAGGCGAGACCTTCTACGTGAGCCTCGCCCTCGCCCTCGGCCTGGCCGACCTGGTGAGGGACGAGATAGGCGGAGCGGAGCTGTCCACGCTGTTCGTCGACGAGGGGTTCGCGACCCTGGACAGCGAGACCCTCGACGAGGTCATGGACGAGGTCGACTCGCTGCGGGCCGGCGGGCGCTGCGTCGGTCTGGTCAGCCACCTTGCGGAGCTCCGGACGCGCATCCCGGCGCAGCTCGACGTCCGGCCCGGCCGCAATGGGTCCACGATCGCCGCGCCCTGAGACGCCCCCGGAAGCCCGTCGAGCGGCGTGGCGACCCGGCCTGCCTCGGCGGCATTGCCGCCAGTGACACTGCGCCTTCTTGTCCGGTGAGATCTGTGCCCGCTTGTTAGGCTGCCCGCCATGGCCCGGCCGAACGAGATCGACCCGAGGTTCCTCGCACTGCCGCTGGCGAAGCTCGCTCGCACCGCGCTGTCCCGGGCACAGGACTTCAACGCCGAGCACGCCGACTTCCGGCTCGAGCGGCTGCACACCCAGTCGCTGCGGCTGCGGGACTCAGAGCTGGTCGACGCCGCCGAGGGCGACGTCGTGGGATTCGCCGTACGCGTCGTCGTCGACGGGACCTGGGGCTTCGCCGCTGGCACGGCCCTCACCACCGACGAGGTGGTGCGGGTCACCGAGCAGGCGGTGCACATCGCCATGGTGGCCAAGCCGCTCTCGTCGGAGCGGATCGAGCTGGCCGACGAGCCCGTGTACCCCGACCAGACGTGGGTCTCGGCGTACGAGATCGACCCCTTCGAGGTGCCCACGGCCGAGAAGGTCGCCCTGCTGGAGCAGTGGAGCCGGCAGCTGCAGGCTGCACCCGCCGTCCAGCACGTCGCCGCGTCCGCCGAGCAGGTGCTGGAGAACAAGTTCTACCTCGACTCCGCCGGCACGATGACGACCCAGCAGCGGGTGCGCGTGCATCCCGTGGTCGAGATCCACGGCGCTGCGGGTGACGCAGGACCGTTCGACTCGATGCGGACCATCGCACCGCCGGTCGGGCGGGGGTGGGAGTACCTGTCCGGCGTCACGTACGACTGGGCGGCGGAGCTGGCCGCCCTGCCGGAGCTGCTGGCGGAGAAACTGGCGGCGCCCAGTGTCGAGGCGGGTCGCTACGACCTCGTGATCGACCCGTCCAACCTGTGGCTCACCATCCACGAGAGCATCGGCCACGCCACCGAGCTCGACCGCGCGCTGGGCTACGAGGCGAGCTATGCGGGCACGTCCTTCGCGACCGTCGACAAGCTCGGCAGCCTGCGCTACGGCTCCCCTCACCTCACCGTGACGGGCGACCGGACCGTCGAGCACGGCCTGGCGACCATCGGGTACGACGACGACGGTGTCGCCACCCAGTCCTTCGACCTCGTCAGGGACGGCGTCCTCGTCGGGTACCAGACCGACCGGCGGATGGCGCGTCACCTGGGCTGGGGCCGCTCCAACGGGTGTGCCTTCGCCGACTCGCCCGGCCACGTCCCGATCCAGCGGATGGCCAACGTGTCCCTGCAGCCGTCGCCCGATCCGGTGACCACCGACGACCTGATCGCCGGCGTCGATCGGGGGATCTACATCGTGGGCGACCGCTCCTGGAGCATCGACATGCAGCGGTACAACTTCCAGTTCACCGGTCAGCGGTTCTACGAGATCCGAGACGGGCGGCTCACCGGCCAGCTGCGCGACGTCGCCTACCAGGCCACCACGACCGACTTCTGGGGGTCGATGGACGCCGTGGGCGGCGCCGGCACCTGGGTCCTTGGCGGAGCGTTCAACTGCGGCAAGGCACAACCCGGCCAGGTCGCAGCGGTCAGCCACGGCTGCCCGGCCGCCCGGTTCCGCGACATCTCGGTCCTCAACACCACAGCGGAAGGGGGCCGGTGAGGTGACCACCCCCCAGGACCTCGTCGACGTCGCGTTGTCGTCGACCGCCGGCGACGAAGCGGTGGTGGTCGTGCGGGCCTCGTCGGCGGTCAACCTCCGGTGGGCCAACAACACCCTGACGACCAACGGCGCGATGACCGGTACCGAGCTGACCATGGTGTCAGTCGTCGACGGCGGCTCGGGACCGGCTGCCGGTGTCGTCAGCAGGACCGTGAGCAGTCCGGCCCAGGTGCGGGAGCTGGTGGGCGCCGCCGACGCCGCGGCACGTGCGGCGCTCCCCTCCCCTGACGCCGCCGAGCTGGCGGGCGGGGAGCCGCATCCGGGCTTCGACGACCTCCCGGGCGTGGCCAGCGTCGACGCCTTCACCGAGATCGCCGAACCGCTCGGACTGGCCTTCGCCCGCTACCGCGACGGCGGCCGGCTGCTCTACGGGTACGCCGAGCAGGACGTCACGACGACCTACGTCGCCTCGTCCACCGGGCTCAGGCTCCGCCACGAACAGCCGACCGCCTCCGTCACCATGACCGCCAAGCCCGACGACCTGTCCGACTCCGCCTGGGTCGGCGAGGCCGCTGAGACCGTCGCCGACGTGAACGTCGACGCGCTCACCGACGAGCTCGTACGCCGGCTGAGCTGGGGCCGCCGGCGGATCGAGCTGCCCCCGGGCCGCTACGAGACGATCCTCCCGCCCACCGCCGTCGCAGACCTGACCGTGTACGGCTACTTCACGGCCGGCGCCAGGGACGCGGCGGAGGGCCAGACCGTCTTCGGACGGCCGGGCGGCGGGACCCGGGTCGGTGAACGGATCGCCAAGCCGGGAGTGCGGTTGTGGTCCGACCCTCACCAGCCCGGCCTCGGTGCCACCCCCTTCGTCGTGGCGACGGCGGGCTCGTCAGCGGCCAGCGTCTTCGACAACGGCCTGCCGCTCACGGCGACGGACTGGATCAGCGACGGGACCCTGCGCGCGCTGGGCACCTCCCGCTACACGGCCGGCCTCACGGGTCTCCCGAACACGCCGTTCGTCGACAACCTGTCGCTCACCGTCGACGGCGGCACCGGATCGGTCGACGACCTCGTCGCCTCGACCGAGCGCGCGCTCCTCGTGACCTGCCTGTGGTACATCCGCCAGGTCGACCCGCAGACGCTGCTGCTCACCGGTCTCACCCGCGACGGCGTCTACCTGGTCGAGGACGGCACGGTGGTCGGCGCCGTCAACAACTTCCGGTTCAACGAGAGCCCGGTCGACCTGCTGGCGCGCTTCACCGGTGCGGGCACCTCCGTCCGGTCGGTGTCACGGGAGTGGGGCGACTACTTCCCCCGCA
>JAWWPH010000340.1:0-2538 GCA_033850875.1 Nocardioidaceae bacterium
TCGAGCGGCACGGGTCGGAGGGGATCGCCGTGCTCGAGCGGTTCGTGGTGGCCGCTCGTGCTCAGGGCGCGCTGGTGCTGCTCGACGCGAAGCGCGGAGACATCGGCTCCACCATGCAGGGGTACGCAGACGCCTACCTCGACCCGGCTCGACCGCTCGCGGTCGACGCGTTGACCGTCACGCCGTACCTCGGCTTCGAGTCACTGCGCCCGGTGCTCGACGCCGCGCGCACGCGAGCGGCGGGCGTCTTCGTCGTCGCGCTGACCTCGAACCCCGAGGGCCCGCAGGTGCAGCACGCTCGCACGGCGAGCGGCACGGTCGCGGGTGACATCCTCGCCGCGGTGGCGGCCGAGAACGCCGGCGAGCCCGGGCAGGGATCGGTGGGCGCCGTCGTGGGGGCGAACCTCCCGTCGATCCGCGAGGATCTCGCCGTCAACGGGCCGCTGCTCGCCCCCGGCTTCGGCGCGCAGGGCGGGACGGTGGCCGACCTCGTGCGGAACTTCGGCGCCGTCCGCGACCTGGTGCTGCCGTCGACGTCGCGCGACGTCCTGAGCGCCGGGCCGGACCCGGCGCAACTCCGCGACGCCGCGAGGCGGACCGTCGAGGCTCTGACGGCCGCCTTCGCGCCCTGACCGACAGGTTCAATCGTCATTGCGGGTCACCCGGGGTATGACGCGCCGCCTGGGGGAGTTCCGAAGCCAGTGACCACAGTGGGCGCACCCGTGCCGCTGTGCCGCCGTACGCATTCCTGCCCGATCGAGGATGCATTCGTGCCCGGTCGAGGATGCATTCGTGTCCGGTCGAGGGTGCATATTCGCCCGGTCGACCGAAGTTGTGGGGGGTGCTTGCCCTGCTGGCGGCACTTGCGGGCGGGCCCTTCGGTGCTGAGGCCTGGAGAGGCCCTCCACTACACTTCGAGCGGCGTCGACGGGCGGCGATACCGTGGCCGCGACCCGGACTCGACCTGAAGGGGACGCACGTGTCGGACTCGTGGCCACCACCGCAGCAGCCCGACGAGGCGGGGGGCGCCTCGTCCGGTGAAGGCGCCTCCCCCCGGCCGCCCGGCCCGCCGGCGTCGAGCCAGCCGCCGTACGGCCCGCCGGCGTCAGGCCAGTCCCCGTACGGCCAACCGCAGTACGGCCAGCCACCGCCGCCCCCGTCCGGCGACGAGGCGACGAGGCCCTACGGCCCGCCACCCTACGGCGGCTCCTTCGGGCAGACACCCCACGGCGCCTACCCCCAGCAGGAGCTCCTGCCGCACGACGTCAGACCGAGGCGCAGCCGAGTACCCCTGATCATCGGTCTGGTCGTCGCCCTGGCCCTGGTGGGCGGCGGGGTCGCGGCCTGGCTTCTGCTCAGGGACAACGGTGAGGGCACCCGGGCCCAGTACTGCACGGCGATCAAGGCCGCGACCCAGGGCGGAGACATCACGACAGCCCTGGGAACTGGCCCGCAGGCAGCGATGGCCGAGCTCCACAAGCTCGTGGCCCTCGCTCCCGACGCCGTCGCCGGGGACTGGAAGACGGTGACCAGCCTCCTGGAGTCGGCGCAGAAGTCGCAGTCGAGCCCCAGCATCACCGAAGCCCTTTCGGCCTTCGGTGCACTGAAGAGCATCGTCACCGACTCCAACGCGCATTGCGGCACGACATTCAAGGTGCCGTCGCTCCCTTAGCACGCCCGGCGGGGCTAGGGTGTGGATCGAAAGCCTCCCGGACCGGTGACCCGGGCGGCGAGCACCAGTGCAGAGCAGCGGACGAGGACCGAGGTGGACCGTGGGCGTTCCAGAGTTGACCCCTGAGCAGCGTCGCGCTGCTCTCGAGAGAGCGGCCGTCGTACGTCGCGAGCGGGCCGAGGTCAAGAACCGGCTGAAGAACTCGGGAGCCTCGCTGCCCGAAGTGCTTCACGACGGCCACGACGACGGCGTGATCGCGAAGATGAAGGTCTTCGACCTCCTGCAGGCCATGCCCGGACTGGGGAAGGTACGGGCCCGCAACCTGATGGAGCGCATCGGGATCTCCGAGTCCCGGCGTGTACGTGGCCTGGGCGCCAACCAGATAGCCGCTCTCGAGCGCGAGTTTGAGCAGCGGGGCTGAGCCTGCAGCGCCGAGCGCACCGGCATCGCCACGCCCGCCGACCGGTGACAGGGACGGCTCGCACCGGCCGCCGACCCGCGGCCGAACCGGCCCGACACGGCTGACGGTGCTCGCCGGCCCCACCGCGGTGGGCAAGGGGACCGTGGCCGACGAGATCCGACGCTCGCATCCCGACGTGTGGATCTCCGTCTCCGCCACCACCCGACGGCCGCGGCCGGGTGAGCGCGACGGTGTCCACTACCGCTTCGTCGACGACGCCGCGTTCGACGCGATGGTCGCCGCGGGCGACCTGCTCGAGTGGGCTTTCGTACACCGGACAGCCCGGTACGGCACCCCGCGCAGGCCCGTCGAGGAGGCGCTCGCAGCGGGTCGGCTCGCCCTGCTCGAGATCGACCTGCAAGGCGCGCGGCAGGTACGCGAGACCATGCCGGACGCCCTCTTCGTG
>JAWWPH010000148.1:0-4350 GCA_033850875.1 Nocardioidaceae bacterium
CCGACCGTGAGCGCGACGTGCTCATCGACGCCGGGCAGGCAGCGGGCAAGAAGCTGCCGAAGGACAACCCGATCCAGCGGTACAAGGGGCTCGGCGAGATGAACGCCGAAGAGCTCTGGGACACCACGATGGACCCCGACAACAGGGTGCTGTCGCAGGTGACCCTCGACGACGCCGCTCAGGCCGACGAGATCTTCTCCATCTTGATGGGCGAGGACGTCGAGCAGCGACGCTCGTTCATCCAGCGCAACGCCAAGGACGTCCGGTTCCTCGACATCTGAGGCCGAGGCCGGGACCGGCAGCCCCTGCTCGACCGGTCCCGCGTGAAGAGAGGAGTTACCGGTGACTGACGACATCACCACCGCCCCCGACGGACCCGGCGGTCGGATCGAGCCGGTCGAGCTGCAGGCCGAGATGCAGCGGTCCTACATCGACTACGCGATGGCGGTCATCGTCGGCCGGGCGCTCCCCGACGTCCGCGACGGCCTGAAGCCCGTGCACCGCCGGGTGCTGTACGCGATGTACGACGGCGGCTACCGGCCAGACCGCGGCTTCTCCAAGTGCTCCCGGGTCGTCGGTGACGTGATGGGGCAGTACCACCCGCACGGCGACACCGCGATCTACGACACCCTGGTCCGGCTGGCGCAGCCGTGGGTGATGCGTGCCCCGCTCGTGTCGGGGCAGGGGAACTTCGGCTCTCCGGGCAACGACCGCGCCGCCGCGATGCGCTACACCGAGTGCAAGATGGCGCCGCTCGCGATGGAGATGGTCCGCGACATCGAGCAGGACACCGTCGACTTCCGGCCCAACTACGACGGTCGGAGCGAGGAGCCGGTATTGCTGCCGGCGAGGTTCCCCAACCTGCTCGTCAACGGCTCCGCCGGTATCGCCGTCGGGATGGCCACGAACATCCCTCCGCACAACCTCCGCGAGGTCGCCGACGGGGTCCAGTGGGCCCTCGCTCACCCCGACGCGTCACGCGCCGAGCTCCTCGACGCGCTCATCGAGCGCGTACACGGGCCCGACTTCCCGATGGGTGCCCTCATCGTCGGGCGCCAGGGAATCGAGCAGGCGTACCGCACCGGTCGCGGCTCGGTGACGATGCGGGCGATCGTCGACGTCGAAGAGGACAACAAGGGCCGCACGATCCTGGTGATCACCCAGCTGCCGTACCAGGTGAACCCCGACAACCTGGCACTGAAGATCGCCGAGCTCGCGGACTCCGGGCGGGTGCAGGGGATCGCCGACGTGCGTGACGACTCGTCGTCGCGTACCGGGCAGCGGCTCGTCGTCGTGCTGAAGCGCGACGCCGTCGCGCGGGTCGTGCTCAACAACCTGTACAAGCACACACCGCTGCAGGAGAACTTCAGCTGCAACATGCTCGCGCTGGTCGACGACGTGCCGCGCACGCTCAGCCTCGACCAGTTCGTGAGCAGCTGGGTCGACCACCAGATCGACGTCATCCAGCGCCGGACCCGCTACCGCCTGCGCGAGGCCGAGAAGCAGGCGCACGTCTACCGCGGTCTCGTCAAGGCCCTCGACGCCCTCGACGACGTGATCGCGCTGATCCGCCGCAGCCAGACGGCCGACGAGGCGCGTGAGGAGCTGATGACGTTCCTGGACATCGACGAGATCCAGGCGCGGGCCATCCTCGACATGCAGCTGCGGCGACTGGCGGCGCTCGAGCGGCAGCGGATCATCGACGAGCTGGCCCGGATCGAGACCGAGATCGCCGACCTCGAGGACATCCTCGCCAACGAGACGCGCCAGCGCACGATCGTCAGCGACGAGCTCACGGCGATCGTCGACAAGTTCGGCGACGCCCGACGCAGCACGATCATCCCCGCCGACGGTGACCTCTCGATGGAGGACCTGATCCCCGACGAGGACGTCGTCATCACCATCACCCGTGGCGGGTACGCCAAGCGCACGAAGGCCGACCTGTACCGCGTCCAGAAGCGCGGCGGCAAGGGGGTACGCGGGGCGGCCCTGCGCGGCGATGACCTGGTCGACCACTTCTTCGCCTCGACCAACCACCACTGGCTGCTGTTCTTCACGACGGCCGGGCGGGTGTACCGGACGAAGGCGTACCACCTGCCGGAGTCGGCACGCGACGCGAAGGGCGGGCACGTCGCCGGCCTGCTGTCGTTCCAGCCCGACGAGCAGATCGCGCAGGTGCTGGCGATCCGCGACTACGACCAGGCGCCGTACCTGGTGCTCGCCACCCGCCGCGGGTACGTGAAGAAGACCCGGCTGGTCGACTACAACTCGCCGCGCCAGGCCGGAGTCATCGCCATCAACTTCCGCGAGGACGACGACGAGCTGATCGGCGCGGAGCTGGTCACCGCCGACGACGACCTCCTGCTCGTCTCGAGAAAGGGCCAGTCGGTGCGCTTCCGTGCCGACGACTCGCAGCTGCGCCCGATGGGCCGGGCGACGTCGGGCGTGACCGGCATGAAGTTCCGGTCGGGCGACGAGCTGCTGTCCATGTCGGTCATCACGGCAGACGCCGAGGAGGATGCGCAGACGCGGTACGTGTTCACGGTGACCGACGGCGGCTGGGCCAAGCGCAGCGACGTCAGCGAGTACCGGCTGCAGGGTCGCGGCGGCCTGGGGATCAAGGCCATGAAGCTCGCCGACGCGCGTGGCTCGCTCGTGGGTGCCATGGTTGTCACCGCCGGCGACGAGGTGATGGCGATCCGCGCGAGCGGTCAGGTGACGCGCTCGGTCGCCGGGGATGTGCCCTCGAAGGGCCGTGACACCATGGGTGTGAAGTTCGTGACCGTCGGTGCCTCGGACAGTGTCGTGGCGATCGCCCGCAACACCGAGCGAGAGGTGGACGAGATCGTCGAGGAGCTGGCCGCGGCTTCGGACGACGCCGACCCCTCCGTCGAGATGACGCAGGAGGGCGACATCGCCGGTACGATGCTGGACGACCAGGACAATCCGGCCCCCGAAAGCCTGCCGGATCAGCAGGAGGACGAAAGCGAATGAGTGACCCGTCGGACGAGCAGCCGATAGCACCACCGCGTTCGCTCGGCCGGCCGCCTGCTGCTCCGTCGAACGGGTCCGGCTCGTACCCGCCCGGGCAGTACCCGGGGCAACCGCAGCCCGCGATGAGCGGTCAGGGGGCTGCGGTCTCGGGGTCGCGTCCGTCCGGCGACGGGCAGACCGAGCGCAGCATGCCAGTGCCGCCGAATCCCAACCCGGGCTCGTCGGGTGCCGGCGCGACGACGATCGACAAGCGGGCGGAGAAGCAGGCACAGAAGGCGAGCAAGCGCGCGCAGGCCACCCGTCCGCGGACCGTGCGCCGCGCCAAACTGCGTGTCGTCCACGTGGACCCGTGGTCGGTCACGAAGGCGTCGTTCCTGCTGTCGATCGCTTTTGGGATCATGTGCGTGGTCGCCGTCTTCTTGATCTTCTCGATCATGAGTGCCTCGGGCCTGTGGGACAGCGTCAACAACACGATCCAGGGCGTCGTCGACCAGAAGCCGAAGGACGCCTTCAACATCAAGGACTACGTCGGCATGAGCCGGGTGATGGGCGTGACGATGCTGATCTCCGCGATCGATGTCGTCATCATCACGGCCCTGGCGACACTCGGCGCCTTCATCTACAACATGGCGGCGGCGCTGCTCGGCGGGGTGGAGATCACCTTGGCCGAGGACCTGCGATGAGCGGCCCGATTCCGGTTTGAGCCGCCCGAGAGCCATGGGGTAGCCTTCCCCGGCGACTCGTCGCACCACCGGGGCCTATAGCTCAGACGGTTAGAGCGCTTCCCTGATAAGGAAGAGGTCAGAGGTTCAAGTCCTCTTAGGCCCACCCCGCTGACCACGCATGTTCTACGCAAAGATCCAACACCGACGGCATCTTGAGCGACCCGGACGCAGCCTGGACCTCCCCGGAGATTCTGGCCCGAAGCCCATACGCCCCGATCGGCGACACCGACCGGATGATCGACACCTTTGCGAGCGCAGGGAGAGAGGGGGCCGATCTACTTCACTTTGCTGGGGAAGAAGACATCGACCGACCTCTTGGCTCCCGTTGTGGACAGACTCGCCGGGACCTAAAGCCCCGTCGCTCACATCCGAACAAGCATGCATCCTCACATGCTGAAGTCGGGGTGGCGAACGGGGCCATTCCGCGAGTGGGACGACCCAGAGGTGAGTCAGCGTCGCCGAGAGGACCGGTGGTATCCACGCTCTGCGTGCATGCGCCTCAACCACTGGCCCCGGGAGATCGACACCACCATCGTCACCAAGTCAGCCGCCGACCTGATCGATCGCCTCCAAGGCTTCAGAGCCGACGCCTGAGACAACTCGATCCGAAAGTACTTGCCTCGGCTTTGCG
>JAWWPH010000359.1:0-3133 GCA_033850875.1 Nocardioidaceae bacterium
AGTGGGCGCGTATGTCGCGTCGATCGGACTGCGGGCCTGTGGTGCCCTAACTCTCCGCCGAGGGTACCTCCAGCCTTCCGGTTGCGAATTCGACGACGTGACCACCGACGGTGACGCGACGAAGCCGGCCGTCCTCCATCAGCGCCGCGGCCTGGATGACACTGGGTCGGCCCATGGCGAATCCCTGCCTGATGGTGAGCGTCGGTGCCGCGTCGGGGTTACCGGCGTTGACGGCCAGGCACCCGACGAGCGCCGCTGAGGCTGAGCCGGTGGCGGGGTCTTCGTCGATGCCGAGCGATGGCGCGAACATTCGGGCGTACACGTCTCCACCGTCGACGAGCTCACCCGCGAAGAAGAAGACGTGATGAGCCCAGCCGCCACCGACGGCGGCGGTCAACGCCGCCTTGTCGAGAACGGCCGCATCGACGTCGGCGGCGGTCGCGACCTGACAGAAGCAGAACGGCAGGCCCACTCCGGCGAACCACACATCATGCACCGCTTCGACCGGAAGACTGAGCGCTCTGGCCAGTGCTGCCGTATCCGGCCGCTCGGACGGGCGGTCGAGCTCGGCCTCGAGGGCCAGCTCGCTGTACAGGCCACGCTTGTCGTTGCGCACAGTGACCCGGACGGGCCCGACCTCCTCTTCGAAGACGACTTCCGACGACGTCGTGCCGGTTCCGCCGGCGAGCCCGTGGCGCACGAGCACGGCGGCGCTCCCCACGGTGGGGTGTCCGGCGAACGGCATCTCCGAGCCAGGCGAGAAGATCCGCAGGCGGGCGGTGTTACCAGCGTCTTGGGCGGGCAGCACGAACGTCGTCTCGGCGAAGTTGAACTCGCGCGCGACCGCCTGCATCTGGGCCGCCGTCAGCCCTTGTGCGTCGAGTACCACCGCCAGCTGGTTTCCACCGAACTGAGAGTCCGTGAACACGTCGACGATGACGAAGTCGTACTGCATTCTGCCTTCCTGGATTCGGGGTGAGGGGGTCAGCCGACGACCGCGTCGACCTCGACGAGTGCGCCGAGCGGCAACGCAGCGACGGCGATCGCCGTACGGGCGGGGTAGGGCGCAGAGAAGAACTCGGCGTACACCGCGTTCACCGCCGCGTAGTCGGCCATGTCGGCGAGGTACACACCCACGCGGATGACGTCCGCCTCCGTCTTGCCCGCCGCGACCAGTACGGCGTGCAAATTCGTGAGCGCCTGGCGGGCTTGGGCTGCGGCGTCACCTGCTGCGAGCTCGTCCGTCTCCGGGTCTTGGCCGATCTGGCCGCTGACGAAGACCGTCGGGGTACCCGTCACAGCGGGCGAGAACGGTCCTGGTGGCGCCTCGTCCCGGGTGTCGGTTACTGCTTGTCTCGGCATGCTTCCTCCTAGGCGAGGTGGGCGACCTGGTACCGGCCTCGGCAAAGGCCGGCTCGTACCCGAGCATTGCACCGACCGACGAAGGACAGGGGCCCGCGAGGCTCGAAGGGGAGCGATCGGCAGGAAACCCGCGGGGATCGGCAGCATTCGCGCGCCACGAGTGCCCGCTGGACCGGACATTCGTGCCCGCTGGACCGGACATTCGCGCCCACTCGACCGGACATTCGTGCCCGCTGGGACGGACATTCGTGCCCGCTGGGACGGACATTCCTGCCCACTCGACCGGACATTCGTGCCCGCTCGACCGGAGACCGAATGCCGGTGCGCACCCGTTAGGGTCGAGCGATGAAATCGAGAAGGATCGGCCTGCTGGGTGTGCCGACGAGTGCCGGCTCCCACAACGCCGGGCAGGAGCGGGCGCCCGAGGCGTTCCGGTCGGCCGGCATCGTCACCGAGCTGGAGAGCAGGGGAGTCGAGGTCTTCGACTTCGGCGACCTCGAGACGGCGACGCACCGCCCGTCCCAACGCGAGGCAGGGGTCCGGGACGCGTCACGCGTCGTACAGGTGGCGACCCAGACCCGCGACAAGGTGGTCGAGATCGCTGCCGCCGGCTACCAGCCGGTCGTCCTGGGCGGCGACTGCACGATCACCATCGGTGTCGTGGCGGGGCTGTCGGCGACCCGCTCCGTCGGCCTGCTCTACTTCGACGGGGACGCCGATCTGAACACGCCGGAGCTCAGCGGCTCGGGGGTCCTCGACACGATGGGCATCACGCACCTCCTGGGTGGAGGAGTGCGCGAGCTGGCGGAGCTGGGAGACCGCACGCCGCTGCTCGACAGCGAGCGCCTGGTCCTCGCGGGCTTCGACCCTGGGGAGCTCGACACAGCACAATGGCAGAGCCTTGTGTCCCGGCAGCTCACCGCCATGCCGGCCGCCGTGCTGCGCTCGCAACCGGAGGAGTCGGTGCGCCGGGGACTGGCTCACCTCACCGCGGCTGCCGAGTCGGTGGTCGTCCACTTCGACGTCGACGTGATCGACACGGGGGCATTTCCCCTGGCGAACTTCCCGCACTTCGCCGGGCTTCTCCCCGACGAGGCATTCGGTTGCCTGCAGACCATGTGCGTCAGCCCGGCTGTCGAAGCGCTGGTCGTCACGGAGGCCAATCCGGGCCACGACCCGGACGGTGCGCTCGTGGCCCGGGTCGTTGAGGCGGTGGCGACAGCACTGGCAGGCGTACCCGAGCCGGCTCGGTGAGTCCGGAGGTGCGGAGGCGGGCCCAGGAAGCGCCCTCCCCGCGCGGCACGAGCTAGCGCTCCGCGTTCCCTCGAGCGACCTCGACCGCGTCGGACCCCGGCGCACCGGCCGCGCGCCGGCCGGCCCGCGGCCCGCCGGCGGCTGCGATCAACGCCTCGAAGAGCCGCCCGTCCGTGCCGGTCTCCGGATGCCACTGCACGCCGATATGGAACGCCGAGTCCGGCGACTCGATCGCCTCGATCACGCCGTCGGAGCTCCACGCCGCGACCTCGTACGTCGGGTACGCGGCGACGCCTTGATGGTGATGGCAGTTGACCTCGAGGCGGTCGCCCAGGATCTCGGCCAGCCGGCTGCCCGCGCGGGGCTCGACCACGCGTACCCCGTACTTCGCAGGCCCCGGGCTG
The DNA here is from genome assembly GCA_033850875.1 of Nocardioidaceae bacterium. Lineage (GTDB taxonomy): Bacteria > Actinomycetota > Actinomycetes > Propionibacteriales > Nocardioidaceae > DASQEH01. Next base: position 3,021 of record JAWWPH010000359.1, read on the forward strand.
TGCTCGAGATGCCCGATCCGGTCGGGAAGGTGCTGCTCGAGCACGCCGCCGGCGGCAACGGCCATGACCTGCATGCCGCGGCAGACCCCGAGTACGGGGATCGTGTCGCGCGC
>JAWWPH010000393.1:0-4301 GCA_033850875.1 Nocardioidaceae bacterium
CACGACCTGCTCCAGCGCTCCGGACGGCCGAGCGACCCGGAGATCCGCGAGGCGCTGGCCGGCAACCTGTGCCGCTGCACGGGGTACGAGAAGATCCTGGACGCCGTCCGGCTGGCGGCCGAGCGGATGGCGGGGAGCCCCTCGTGAGCAGGACCGTCCTCGACGGCTGCAGCGTCGTCACCATGGACGGCGCGCGGGCGGAGTACGGCTCCGGCCACGTGGTCACCGACGGCAGGCGGATCACGGCCGTGGGGGAGGGGCCTGCGCCACGCGACCTCGAGGGCGCGCGCTATGTCGACGCCTCGGGCTGTCTGGCGACGCCGGGCCTCGTGAACACCCACCACCACCTGTATCAGTGGGCCACGCGCGGGTTCGCCGTCGACGGGACGCTCTTCGAGTGGCTGACCGCGCTGTACCCGGTGTGGGGCCGGATGGACGCCGAGACGGTGCAGCTGGCCGCCACCGGGTCGCTGGCCTGGCTCGCGCGCAGCGGCTGCACGACGACGACCGACCACAACTACGTGTTCCCGCGGGACGGGGGCGACGTGCTCGCGGCCGAGATCGAGGCGGCCCGTGCGGTCGGGCTGCGGTTCCACCCGACGCGCGGCTCGATGGACCTGGGCGAGAGCGACGGCGGCCTGCCCCCGGACAACGTCGTCGAGGACATCGACGAGATCCTGGCCGCCACCGAGCGAGCCATCGACACCTACCACGACACGTCGTTCGACTCGATGCTGCGGATCGGGGTCGCACCGTGCTCGCCGTTCTCGGTGACCGGCGACCTGCTCGTCCAGGCGGCCGAGCTGGCCCGGGCCAAGGAGGTCCGGCTGCACACACACCTCTGCGAGACGCTCGACGAGGAGGACTTCTGCCGCGAGCACTTCGGCCGCAGCCCCATGGAGTACATGGAGTCGCTGGGCTGGCTCGGCCCCGACGTCTGGTTCGCGCACGCCGTCCACCTCGACGACGCGGCGATCGCCACGATGGCCGCGAGCGGGACCGGCGCCGCCCACTGCCCGTCCTCCAACGCCCGGCTCGGGGCCGGCATCGCCCGGGCGAGGGACCTGCTCGACGCCGGCGTCCCGCTGGGCCTGGGGGTCGACGGTGCCGCCTCGAACGAGGCGAGCTCGCTGTTGGAGGAGGTTCGCCATGCCGTCCTCTTCGCCCGTGCCCGTGGCGGCCCGGACCAGATGTCGGTCCGGGACGCGCTCGCCCTGGCCACCCGCGGCGGCGCGCAGGTGCTGGGCCGGCAGGACGAGATCGGCTCGCTCGAGGTGGGCAAGCTGGCCGACATCGCGCTCTGGCGCCTGGACACCCTGGCCCACATCGACATCGCGGACCCGGTCGCCGCCCTCGTACTCGGCGCGCCGCCCCCGCTGGAGCTGCTGCTCGTCAACGGGGAGGCGGTCGTCGAGCAGGACCGGCTCGTGGGCGTCGACGAGGAGACCGTCGCCATCGAGGTCCTGGGCGCCCGGAAGAAACTACTCGCGAGAGCTGGAGCAGACGCATGAGCACCACACCGACATCGGCGAACCCGCGTACTCCGACCGGCGCACCGGGCCGGCTCGAGAACGACGCGACCGGCGGCATCGGCAGCAACCCGCTGCGACCCGACGGGACGCTCAAGGTCACGGGCGAGTTCGCGTACAGCAGCGACCTGTGGATGGACGACATGTTGTGGGGCGTCACCCTGCGCAGTCCGCACCCGTTCGCACGGATCCGGGCCATCAACACCGCTGAGGCGCTCGCCACGTCGGGGGTGTTCGCGGTGCTCACCGCCGACGACGTGCCGGGGCGCAACATCTACGGGCTGGAGCTGTCCGACCAGCCGGTGCTGGCCGACAGCGTGGTGCGGTACCAGGGGGAGGCGGTGGCCCTGGTGGCCGCGAACCATCCCGAGATCGCCCGGCAGGCCGCGAAGAAGATCCGCGTCGACTACGAGGTGTGGGAGCCGGTCACCGACGCTCGCGACGCCCTGGGTCACCCGAACTGGAACCGACTGCACGACGACACGGCGGAGGACGTCGAGCTCAGCCGGTCCGCGGCGCCCATCCATCCCAACGGCAACCTCGTGCGCCACCTGAAGATCCGCAAGGGCGACCCCGACGCGGTCGCCGACGTGGTCGTTCGGGGCGAGTACTCGGTCGGCATGCAGGACCAGGCATTCCTGGGCCCGGAGTCCGGGCTGGCCGTCCCGGACGGTACCGGCGGGGTCGACCTGTACGTCGCCACCCAGTGGCTGCACGTCGACCAGCGCCAGCTGTGCACGGCGCTCGGCCTCCCGCCGGAGCAGGTCCGGCTCACGTTGTCGGGGGTGGGCGGCGCGTTCGGCGGCCGCGAGGACCTGTCCATGCACGTGCACGGCTGCATGCTTGCGCTGCACACCGGCAAGCCGATCAAGATGGTGTACAACCGTGAGGAGTCGTTCTTCGGCCACGTCCACCGCCACCCGGCCGAGATGCGGTACGAGCACGGTGCCACCAGGGACGGCAAGCTCGTCTTCGTCAACTGCGACCTGTACTTCGACGGAGGCGCGTACGCGTCGAGCACGCCGGCGGTCGTCGGCAACGCGGGCACGATGGGTCTCGGGCCCTACGTGGTCCCCAACGCGCGGATCGACGCCTACGGCGTCTACACCAACAACCCGCCCTGCGGCGCGATGCGCGGCTTCGGGTCAGTGCAGACGGCGTACGCGTACGAGGCGCAGATGGACAAGCTCGCGGCCGAGCTGGGCATGGACCCGGTGGAGCTGCGTGTCCTCAACGCCATGGAGGAGGGCTCGGTCACGGCGCACGGGCAGGTCGTCGACAGCGCGGCGCCGGTGACCGAGCTGCTGCGTCGGCTGCAGGCCCTGCCGATGCCGCCGGAGCCCAACGGCACGCTGGACCTGCGGTCGATGCCGGGCGGGGTGTCGAACACCACCCACGGGGAGGGCGTGCGGCGCGGTGTCGGGTACGCCGTCACGTACAAGAACGTCGCCTTCTCCGAGGGCTTCGACGACTACTCGACGGCGCGGGTGCGGATCGAGGCCGTGAACGGGGTGCCCGTCGTCGTCGTGCACACCGCGGCCGCCGAGGTCGGACAGGGCCTCGTCACGGTCGAGCAGCAGATCTGCCGCTCCGAGCTCGGCGTCGACAACGTCATCGTCCACCCGAAGAACACCGACGTCGGGTCGGGCGGGTCGACGTCGGCGTCGAGGCAGACGTACATGACCGGCGGTGCCGTCAAGCTCGCCTGCGAAGCCGTTCGCGACGGGGTGCTCCGCCTCGCCACCGAGCGGCTCGGGCGCACGGTCACCGGGCTCGCGCTGGCCCACGGCAACGTGGTGTCAGAGACCGAGGGGGTGGTGATGTCGATCGCCGAGGCACTGGGTGACGAGGCGGTCGAGGAGACCCGGGAACACCATCACCGGCCGACCTCGGAGCTGGACGAGGAGACCGGCCAGGGGTTCGCGCACGTGCAGTACTCGTTCTCCGCTCACCGGGCCGTCGTCGACGTCGACGTCGAGCTGGGTCTGCTGAAGGTTGTCGAGCTGGCCTGCACGCAGGACGTCGGCAAGGCGTTGAACCCGGGCGCGGTGATCGGGCAGATCCAGGGCGGCAGCACGCAGGGGATGGGACTCGCGATCATGGAGGAGATCGTGGTGAAGGACGGCAAGATCCGGAACCCGTCGTTCACCGACTACCTGATCCCGACGATCCTCGACACCCCTCCGATGCCGATCGAGGTGCTCGAGTACGCAGACCCCCATGCCCCCTACGGCCTGCGGGGCGTGGGGGAGGCGCCCACCATCTCGTCCGGGCCGGCGGTGACGGCCGCCATCCGGCAGGCGACGGGGCTGCCTCTGACTCGCGTACCGGTGCGGCCCGAGCACATCACCGGTACCTGAGGCTCAGCCCGCCGGCGGGCGCCGCTGGGCGAGCGCCTCGATGTCGTCCCGCCCCAGACCGGTGCCTTGCGCCACCTCGGCCTCGTCGAGAGCGCCGCAGTGCACGCCGCGCGCCAGGAACGAGGCGAGCGCCTGCGCGGTCGCCGGCTCGTCCATGACGCCGCCCTGGCCCGTGGCGGACAGGTACGCCCGCAGCCGGCCGGCCGCTGCTGCCATGCCCTCCCGGTAGAAGGCGTAGGTGGCGAGATAACGGGTGACGAGGTGGCCGGGGTGCATGTCCCAGCCCTGGTAGTACCCCCGGTCGAGGGACCGTCGCACCAGGCGGGCGTGCAGCCGCATCGCCGACGCCACCTCGTCGGGCGAGCCGACCGGGATCACGTTCGTGGAGCCGTCGCTGAGGCGTACACCGGTG
>JAWWPH010000399.1:0-3094 GCA_033850875.1 Nocardioidaceae bacterium
GCCCCGACCATCGCACTGCCTCGGCGACCAGCTGCTCCTTGCCGCCGGGAAAGTAGTGCTGGAAGGACCCACGTGGGGCACCGGAGTCGTCGACGACGTCGCGGACCCCCGTCGCATTCATGCCCCGGGCGCGAACGAGCTGGACCGCGCTGTACACCATTCGCTCTCGAGCGCCGCGGTCGCGGCGGGTCATCGGCCGTTCCGTCGCCCGTCGGCCTCGATGGCCATCCCGCGCTCGTCATGGTCGACGTCGGGCCAATCCGTTCGGCTGCTCTCGAGCCCGGCGCAGACCGCGTCGACGACCTCGTCCGCCACGCGTCCGACGGCACCCGCATCCGCGCCGAACCCGGCCGCGTCGGCGACGGACGTGCCGCCCACCAGTCGGTGCAGGTCGCGCAGGCGTTCCCCCAGCCATCCGATCGGGTCTGCCGACAACGCCGTGTCGAAGGTCCTGTCTCCGGGCTCCCCGGACCGCATCGTGGGATGCCAGTGCATCCGGTCGGCAGCGCCCGGACGGGACTCGAGCAGGTCGATCCGGCAGATCGCCGCTTCCAACGAGATCGGTAGGGAGGCGTACACCGTCCCGCCGTTCTGCGTGGAGGTCGTCGGGCGGATCTCCACCCTTACTCCGCGTTCTCTGGCGTCGGGCTGGAGCCGCAGCTCGGGGTCGAGGAAGTCCACTGCGGCGACGGTCACACACAGCGAGTCGAACAGCCAGGCTCGTTCCATGTCGGAGCTCCCTCTCGATGCGGTCGAGTTGCTCGGCCGGCGGAATACGACGCCCCAACGATAGAAGAGCCCCTGGCCGTCACGCGCTCGTCCTCGTCCGGTGCGGGGCGGTGTGCGCTTCACGCCTGCGGCACGGTGCTGTCGGACTCGAGCCCCTGTTGGCTGGGGACCAGGACCTGTTCGTAGATCAGCAGCAGTGCGGCGGCGATCGGGATGGCGATCAGTGCACCGACGACCCCGAGCACGGTTCCGCCGGCCAGGACGGCGACGATCGTCACCACCGCCGGCACGTCGACCGCGCGGTGCATGATGCGTGGCGACAGCACGTAGGCCTCGAACAGGTGGTACAGGACGTAGTACGCCAACGCGATGGCAGCGACCACCCAGCCGTGGGTCAGGGCAACGAGCGTGACCACCACGCCACCCACGAGCGTGCCGATGATCGGAACCAGCGCGAGCAGCCCGACGAAGAGGGCGAGAATGGCCGGGAAGGGCAGCCCGAGCACGATCAGCATGATGTACGCGAGCACGCCGTTGATCGTGGCGACGCAGGCCTGACCGAGGACGTAGCCGCCGACCCGTCGGCAGATCTCCTCGCCGATGAAGATGGTCCGGGCCCGACGCGGCGTCGGGACGAGCTTGTACACGGCCGCCTTGACCGCAGGAAGGGCCGCCATGAAGTACAGGGTGAGCACCAGCACGGTGAACATGGCAACCGTGGCGTCGACGAAGGCCTTGCCCGCGCCCAGCAGGCCACCGACCACCTTGGTCACGCTGCCGGCGTCGAGGCTCGACGCGGCCTGCTCCTGGAGGCGGTCCGCAACGTGGAACCGCTGGTCGATCTGGCGCACGACGTGGTTGCGCTCCAGGTTGGTCAGGTAGTCGGGCGTCCGATTCACGAGAGTCGTGATCTGGTCCGCCAACGTCGGCACGATCAGCCAGCCGATTCCCACCACGAGACCGACCAGGAGCACCATCACGATGAGCACGGAGCGCCCGCGCCGCAGGCCGAAACTCATCAGCCGCGAGACCAGCGGCTCGAGCCCGAGTGCCAGCAGGAGCGCCACCACGATGAACAACACGATCGTCCTCAGCTGGACCAGTGCGAGCACGAGACCGTAGGCCAGGAGGACCCCGAGCGCAGCCGTGAACCCCATGTAGAACGGTGAACGCCGGTCGAACGGCTCACCCAGTCTGTTGGCGCGAGAGTCGTCGAGGCCTCCGTCGGACTCCTCCTGGAGGAGCCGCTCCGTCTCCCGCTCGGCGATCGCGAGCTGCTCGACGACCGGTTTGGGATCCTCCGCATGTGGCACCGCCGGGTCGTCGTCGACAGCGCAGGCGTGGAACTCCTGGCCGGGGGCCACGACGCTCACGGGTGTTTCCGTGACGCGGGCGTCCTTCCGGGGGCGCTTCAACGGCCAGAGCTTCGTCATCTGTGTCCTCCGCCCCTCGCCAACCCACTCGGTCTGGTGCGATGTCGACTTCGCCGCAGCCACAGTGCTGCGCTCGTTGGGGTCCTGACGGTGGCTACCGGATTCGCTGCCTCAATGTATACGACGCGGAGCCCACCCGTGGCCCGACGGATCAGCGCGTAAGCGGCCCATCGGACGTTATCGCTGCCATGTCCCGCATCACCTCGCGCTCGATCTCGACCAGCGGTCGAGTCTCCCCGTCGGTGATCCACTGCCCGAACGCGACCGTGAACACGGTGACGGCGGTGCTCGCAGCAAGGGTGGCTGCGGGCTCGGGTATGCCTCGTCCGCGGAGTGCAGCAGCGACCGCAGAGGACAGCGAGGCCAACTTGAGCAGCTCGCGTTCGCGAAGGGCTGGATGGCGCTCGATGACCGTTTGGCGCAGCCGCGCGAACCCTCGCCGCTCGTCCGGGAAGAAGGCCGCCGAGATCTCGAGTGCTCGGGCGATCGTCGCCAGCGGGGACGCGTCGGCCGGTGCGCCGGCGACTCCGTCCAGGACCGCCTGTTGCAGCAGCTCTTGGCCGTCGAAGAGCACCTCACGCTTGTCGGCGAAGTAGCGGAAGAAGGTCCGCTCGGTGAGGCCGACCGAGCGGGCGATCTCGGCCGCGGTCGTCTGCTCGAAGCCCTGCCTGACGAACAGGTCAAGGGCTGCGGCTTGGAGACGCTGCCGCGCCTCGGGCTGCCATCGGACCATGGCCGGAGTCTACTGATGACAGTGACTGCCATGGTTGTGTATGGTGATAGCAGTCACTGACATCGTCGAGTGAGGCCGATCCGCGGCACCCACCGGATTGCAGGGAGGTCATCTCATGCGCGTCTTCATCACTGGAGCCTCGGGCTGGATCGGGTCCGCGACCGTCGACGAGCTGGTCGCCGCCGGCCACGAGGTCGTC
>JAWWPH010000610.1:0-2985 GCA_033850875.1 Nocardioidaceae bacterium
CGACTCACGGCGAAGTGTCAAGCAGCTCCTGACACACGACCGTCAACCACCTACCGGGACAGGACACGCGAGCCTCGATCTGGTGGTGAGAACTTTCTTCTCTCCGTTAAAGCGCCGGCTTCGCCGGCGCGGACCCGGCTGCGGGCGGGCGCAGGCGCCCGTCCTCGCCGGGACCACTCGTGGAGCAGGCGTCGACTCCGAAAGGAGCTCCACGGTTAAGCTACGTCCCCCTGACGCTCAAGTGTCTGTGCAGCCCTCGATGCGTCAAGGGCGCGGCAGCGTCGCTACGCGATCGAGCAAGCTCGACCCTTGACCCACCGACGGCTGCTCAGAGTTGGCGTCGATCAGGAGGACGGGGCAGCTGAGGCGAGTTGCGGTTCAAGCTCGAACGACGCGAAAACTACGCAGTGATCGCTGTATTGCCACACGTCGTCCGAGTCGATGACCCGACACTCGAGAAGCCGCTGAGGCGCCAGCTGTCGGCTCGCGTAGAGGTAATCGTTCTGATACGGGACGCCGAAGTCATCCTTTCGGTTTCCTCGCAGGGTCCGGACGTGATTGCACTCAACTCCCCCACCACACGGGCAGCCCACTAGAGGGACGCGGGGCTCGCCAACACCGGCGTACAGGCAGTCGACCAGCCCGATAGACGTGAGCCGATCCAGGACCGCGCGATAGGGCGCGTAAGCGTCCCCCTGCCCCCAGACGTTGAAGTCCCCGCCCAACACCAGAGGTTGGCGACCCTCCGCTACAAGTGCTTGTAAGTCGTCGATGATCCTCTTCATCGACAGTTCGGATGCGCCGCCATAGAAACCTTCAGCCGGTTCGAACATCCCGTAGGCGCTCGCAACTGTCAGAAGGTAGGAGTCACCCTCGTAGACGTCAGCCACAGCGAGGGTTCCACGGTGACTGGCCTGATTGAGATCCTCTCGCGGCTCGAGCCGAAGCGCGGGATTGAGAAGAACGACAGCGCTAGGGAACCAGTTGTTCGGGGTTCTGTGCGCCTCGTACTGGTCGAAGGGCGGCGAGGAGATGACGCCGGTTGGCAACGTCCAGCTGCCTAGCGGAGGACGGGCCTCCTGGACGAGCACGATGTCCACCTCGGGAGCGAGCTGCGTCAGCCGGTCCCAGGTCTCAAAGTTGCGTGCGTTGAGATTCCAGGTAGCTACGCCAAGCTTCTTCATCTCACCGACAGTAATCCTCGGCTTGGCTTCTCCGCAGGCTTCTTCCCGCCAAACCCCAAGTGCAGGACAAGTGCCATGTCCGAAGCGCAACCGAAGACTGCCACGGTTTACGCCACTACCATCACCGCGAAAACGTGCGAAACAGCGGGTTAAGCCCAGCCCGCACCAAAGGGCATTTGCGCAGGTCAAGAGGCAAAGCCGCATCAAGGCGGCCAACCCCAAATACATGGCGACGCTTCTCAGCGGGTTCGGGGTTCGAGTCCCTGATGGCGCACAAAACACCCAGGTCAGCGGCCTTCAAGGTCACTGGGCATTTGGATCCCCACACTTTTGCCACCCTCGTCGGCAAGAATGCTCCGAGTGATCCGGATCTTCCTCGCCGCCGGGATCAGCGGTGGATGCCCGATCGGCCACCTCCTGGACTCACGAGCCGATCATGCCCTCACAACCGGTTTGCCAGGAATCTTGACCCGGGACGGGCCCACCCGACGAGCCGACGGTTGCGCTCGTACGACGACGGCTCCAAGGGCTGCGACCGGCATTGCTCCACTGCGGACAATGGCGACCCCGGATCAGTCAAGGGTGCGGTCCCCGCGGGCTGTTTGGTCAACCCGGGGGACCTGGGGATGCGTGTCGCCCGGGACGACGTGCAACTCCTACGGTGTAGATGCCCCATCGGCGAGCAGTTATATCGTCAGCCTTGGTCTCCTGGCCGACCGTGCACCTTCTTGTTAGAGGCGGCGATGATCTCGTCGGCGATCACCCGCAGTTTGACGTTGCCGGTTTGTGAGGTCCGGACCAGGAACTGGAAGGCGCGGTCTTCGTCCAGCTCGTAGCGTTCCATCAAGATTCCGATGGCCTTGCCGATGTTCGTTCGCGTCTGCAGAGCCCGGTTGAGGCCGTCGAGTTCGCGGGCATGTCCCATCGCAGCGGCGGCCAGGGTGGCGAACAGTTCGGCGACCGCGACGGTCTGAGCGTCGATGAGACCTGCCCGGTCGAAGTACAGGTTGAGTCCACCGCGGGAGCCGGTGTCGTCGAACAGGTGCAAGGCCATCTGGCCCCCGACGCCCATCGACACCGCTCGAGGCGCGTAGAGCGGCCACCGCTCGTCACGCGCTAGGTCGTCGCTGCACACCAGCGGTGTCCCGAGCGCGGCGTCCAAACAGGGCCCCTCCGCCAGTTCACATTGCAATCGGTCGGCGTCCGCCACGAACTTGTCGGTCGGGACCAAGGTGTGCATCGTGCCGTGACGGTCCACCAACGAGATGCTGGCGTGATCTGCGTGGGGGACGGTGTCTTTGGCGGCGAACGAGATCGCGCTGACCGTCTCCTCCATCGAGCGGGGCGTCCCGAGCGTCCGGGCGGCCTCGTTCATGGCCTCAACAAAGGGGAATTCTGACCGAAACGGCACGACCGGCTCCTCCATAGCGGAAACCGTCAAGCGTGCGCGGTATTGCTCCAACCTATCACGCCCCTGCGATTCTCCCGGGCCCCTGGGCGTACTGCCTCAATGTCACTCCGTTAACTCCAGCACCAGGGCCGCAAGCGTCCTCCCCGATGCGATTCGGGCCAAAGTCCACGGTCGGTGAGTGGGTGGAATCCCCATGAAATCGCCGGAGAACCGAAACTTGAAGATGACCCAGCCCGGAGTCATGCCCCCGACGTAGGCGGTAACCCCTAGAGCGACGCTTCCCGACAGTCTTGCCGAATCACCTCGCCTTGACGGACAGGCAAGGGGGCCAGGTGGAACCCGCGTGGTTACTGATTGCAACCACTCATGCGTTCGCTGTAATTTGACGAT
>JAWWPH010000548.1:0-3495 GCA_033850875.1 Nocardioidaceae bacterium
CCGGCAGCGCTGTCTCGAAGATGGACATCGCCTGGCCGAACTTCATCGCCCCGCCCTTGAGGTCGCCGAGCACGGTGAACAGCTGCTCGGCGGTGCGCTGCTGGAGCTGGGTGGCGACGACCTCGGCATCCGCCCCGCCAAGGCGCCTGCCGAGACCGACGGTCGCCCTGCCGGCGAAGCCCAACGGCAGCGCGGCGAGCCGGGCCGTGCGCGCAACGGTCTTGCGAGGAAGGTCGCTCATGCTCCTATTGTGTCGCGCCACTCGAGCCAACCACAGCCGCACGCGGGGTGCGGGTCGAAAACGGCCTCCTCGGCCGGGCCGCCCATCGGTACCTCGATCACTCGGCCTCGTGTCTGCGGCCGGACGGCACTCGCCCAGAGCGCGACCTCCTGGGCCGCCCAGGCCCCGACGAGGGATGCGTGGATCCCGTCGCAGGCCGTGATGCGCAGCGGCCGCACCGCGGCTGACTGCAGCAGCGTCGGCCAGGCGGGATCGGCCTCCGCCCGTGCCGCGTCGACGCAGCGCAGGCACGCTGTGTGTCCCGGTACGACGAACGGGCCGATGATGCCGGCCAGGTCGCGCAGGTACGCCCACAGGTGCGGCACGCCGGCACGCATCACAGCGTCGGCCAGGTCACGTGACGGCTCGCGGTCGCCGGCCAGTACGCCCACGTCGGCCCGGTCGGGATCGTCGCAGAGCCGCAGCCCCGCCGAGCCGGTCAGCGCCCGCACGGTGTCGGCGACGGCTCCGTCGCCGTGGACCCACACGGCGCAGCGCTCACGGGCCTTGACGACATCACAGAGACCCCGCCTCGGACCCGCGAGCAGCCACAGAGCCGAAGCAGTCCCTTCGCTGAGCCCCGACGGGGGTCGTCCGCCGGCGTCCACGACAGCCCCGCACTCGAGGAGGAGGGCGAGCGCCTCCTCGCACGCGTCGGCGGGCACGCCGGTCGCGGTCGCGACGGCGAGGACGGCGCGATGGTCGCGGACCCCGTCGATCGCGGCCAGTACCGAGCGCAGTGCCTCGGTGTCGCGTACGGCCGCGACCCCTGGCCAGTCGAACCCGAGCTGGAGGGTCCGGGCGTCACGCCTCAGGATCTTGAGACCGGGCCTGACCATGAGTCGCAAGGGGAACGCTCCTGACACGTCGAGGTGGAAATGTCAGGGTCCCAAAAGTGCGGGTCGGGCGCCGCCGTCGTCCACAGCGACGCCCGACCCGGGGTGATGTCAGGCTTTGCCGAGGATGCGGTTGAGGTTCGTGCTGCAGACGGGACAGGTGGCCTTCGCCATCCTGGTGCCCTTGTCGTTCACACGCACTTCACCGCTCGCCTCGCGCTTCGCCTTGCACTTGACGCAGTAGAACTCGCCGCTCCAGGTCTCAGCCATGACGGCCTCCTTCTCGTGGTACGGGACGGTGGGTGTTCAAGCACCACACCGCGATGGGTGTCGGTCCTCGCAACGGGGACCGGAGAGGTTCCCGCCCGGGTCGGGTGAGGGGGCACCTGTGACCACGCGTCACCCTACGGCAGGCGGAGCGGTGATCGGTAAGCCACAGGGCGGTTACGGCGAGTCGGAGTGACCGGGCACTACCCAAGCAGGGCTCTATCCCCCGATAGCGGACATCGCCTCACGCTCCACCGTGCGCACGCCAGGTCGCTCACGCACCTGCACCCGCGGTGCCTGCGGCTGAGGCGTTGGACTCGCTCCACACGGTGAGGACCACCGCCAGGACGAAGATCTGGACGGGCAGCGGCAGCCCCGGCAGGTCGGCCACGGCGTCGGTGCGCCACATGCTCGTCCGGCGGACGGACCCGACCCGCTCCCCACCCGAGCGGAGCTCCTGGTCGGCACGCCACAGCGACGCGCGCTGGAACTCGTACGTCTGCTCGCCCGCCTCCACGGTCCACCGCTTGCGGCCCACGTGGCGTGCGGTGGCCACAGCGGTCCCGTCGTCGCGCGCCATGCCGTAGGTGCTTCCCCACATGTTCGCGCGGACCGTGTAGCGCTGACCCTCCAGCTCGAAGCTGCCGCCGACCTTCCACATCGACCCGTCCCAGACGGCGACCTGCCGGCCGTCGAGGTCGATGACGTAGCGGTTCTTCCACAGACTCGCTTTCGTTGCCTGGAGCACGCGACGAGACAAGCACGGCGCGGGCGCGGAAGCAACGGCGGCTGTAGGCGCCGGGTGTACCCGCCGCGCCGACGAGGGCCTGGAACCCGGGGCGCTTCAGGTCGGGTCGGCGCGCCCTCGCACGGACGAGACGCCTTCGAGGAACCCGCGGGCGCGCTCGGCCAGGTCGAACGCGTTGACGCGGTCCCAGAAGTCCTCGCCGTGCCCGGGCACGATCAGGTGGGTGAGCTCGTGGAGGAGGACATAGTCCACGACGTACGCCGGCATCCCCTGCAGCCGGGTGGAGAGCCGGATGCTGCGGTCGAGCGGAGTACACGAGCCCCAGCGCGAGTTCTGGTTCGTCACCCATCGGACCGATGCGGGGCGGGCCCGGCCGTCGAGGTAGCGCGCGGACAGCTGCGAGGCGCGCGCGACCAGGGCGTCGTCGTCGGGTCGGCGTCGCCGCTCTGCCCGGCCGACCTTCGCGACCATCCGCGCGACCCACTCCTGCTCCTCGTTGGCGCTCAGCCGCGCGGGGATGAGGACAATCACGGTGTCGCCCTCCCGGTACGCCGAGACGGTCCGGGTGCGACGCCGTGAGCGGCGCACCTCGACGCGTGGAGCCGCGTCGGTGGCAGCGGCGGCCTCGTCTCGTTGAGCGTTCACCGCCACACGCTATCGGCGCGCCTACCCACGCAGCCATCAGGCGCGACACTTTGTGGATCGACGGCACGTCTGTGAAGCGACGGCCAACCGGTGGATCGAGGAACGGGCGGGGATTACGTGACTCCTCGGTGGGATGACGTGACTTCGGCGGGGTGGGCGCGCCGAGGCACCGGATCACTGGTATCCACGGAACTTTTCTGCCGTCCACAGGCCGTGCACAGCGATCGGGCAGGTGGAGGGGGGCCTATCACCCAAAGTAGTTGCCTTGTCCACAGGGACAGTGCCACTTGTCCACCGCGACTCCACAGGTTCCGCGAACGCCCCACAAATTGTCCCCAGCTTTATCCACAGTCGTGGACGACCGTTCGTTGACGTCCGGAGGTCTCCGCACTTAGCGTCGGTGCCATCGATGAGGTCCTCAGGGCGAGGGTGGCGTCAGCAAGGGGAAGGCGAGCGCCGGTCGAAGCCCTGAGGGCCTTGTTGTCTGCGGCAGCGTGTCTGCGGCATCCAGTGTCTGGCGGCACCGTGTATCCCGGACCGGGTTGTCCCGGGACGGCTCCCGCTCAGAGCCAGCGCGACCACTCGACCAGCTCGCGCAGCGGCGCGTCGATGCCCGCCGGCAGTGACCGGCGAGGGAACCAGCGCACCTCGTCGGACTCGTCGCTGGCGGTGACGGGGGCGTCGTCGGGGGCGACGGCGACGAAGCGCACGTCCAGGTG
>JAWWPH010000457.1:0-3882 GCA_033850875.1 Nocardioidaceae bacterium
GCCGTCGGCTGGACCCATCACGTGACCGGCGCGCAGATGATCCGGACCGCGTCGATCCTGCAGTTGCTGCTCGGCAACATCGGACGGCCCGGGGGAGGGATCCTCGCGCTGCGCGGGCACGCCAGCATCCAGGGGTCCACCGACATCCCCACGCTGTACAACATCCTTCCCGGCTACCTTCCGATGCCCAGCGCCACGCAGCACCAGAGCCTCGAGCAGTACGTCGCCCGTGACGAGGGCGCTGCCGGTTTCTGGGGCAACATCCCCAGCTACATGGTCAGCCTGCTCAAGTCCTACTGGGGCGACGCCGCCACCGCAGAGAACGAGTTCTGCTTCGACTACCTCCCGAGACTGACCGGTGATCACGGCACGTACCAGACGGTCGTCGACCAGATCGAGGGCAAGGTCAAGGGCTACTTCCTCGTGGGGGAGAACCCCGCGGTGGGCACGTCGAACGGGAAGATGCAGCGCCTCGGGATGGCCAACCTGGACTGGCTCGTCGTCCGCGACCTGGTGATGATCGAGTCCGCCACCTTCTGGAAGGACGGTCCGGAGATCGAGACGGGCGAGATGCGGCCCGACGACATCGGCACCGAGGTCTTCTTCCTGCCGGCGGCGGCCCATACCGAGAAGAGCGGGACGTTCACCAACACCCAGCGGCTGCTCCAGTGGCACCACAAGGCGGTCGAGCCTCCCGGCGACGCCACGAGCGACCTGTGGTTCTACTACCACCTCGGGAAGCGGATCCGCGCCAAGCTCGCGGACTCCACGGACGCCATGGACCGGCCGCTGCTCGACCTGGCCTGGGACTACCCGGTGGACGGCCCCGACGAGGACCCCAGCGCCGAGGCGGTGCTGCGCGAGATCAACGGCGTCGGACCCGACGGAGCTGCGCTGACCGCCTACACCGAGCTCAAGGCCGACGGGTCCACCCGCTGCGGCTGCTGGATCTACTGCGGGGTGTACGCCGACGACGTCAACCAGTCGGCCCGCCGCAAACCGGGGTGGGAGCAGAGCTGGGTCGCGCCCGAGTGGGGGTGGGCGTGGCCGGCGAACCGGCGCGCCCTGTACAACCGGGCGTCCGCCGACCCCGACGGCAAGCCGTGGAGCGAGCGCAAGGCGTACGTGTGGTGGGACGCGGACGAGGGGAAGTGGACGGGCCACGACGTCCCCGACTTCATCCCCGACCTGGAGCCGCACCACGTGCCGCCCGAGGGTGCCTCCGGGCCTGAAGCGCTCGGCGGCTCGGACCCCTTCATCATGCAGACCGACGGCAAGGCCTGGCTGTTCGCGCCGGCCGGCCTCGCCGACGGGCCGCTGCCGACCCACTACGAGCCGATCGAGTCGCCGGTGCCCAACGCCCTGTACGACCAGCAGGCCAACCCGACGCGGGTGCACTACCGGATACCGGTCAACCCGCTGAACCCGCAGCAAAGCGACGTGTTCCCGTACGTCTTCACGACGTACCGCCTGACCGAGCACCACACGGCCGGGGGCATGAGCCGCACACTGCCGTTCCTGTCGGAGCTGCAGCCGGAGTTCTTCTGCGAGGTGTCACCGGCGCTGGCAGCGGAGCGGGGCCTGGAGAACGGCGGGTGGGCGACGATCGCGACGGCCCGGTCGGCGATCGAGGCTCGCGTGCTCGTGACCGATCGGATGCGCCCGCTCCGCGTCGGCGACCAGCAGGTCCACCAGGTCGGCCTGCCCTACCACTGGGGCTCGACCGGCCTCACCACGGGCGACTCGGCGAACGACCTGGTCAACGTCACGGTCGAGCCGAACGTCCGGATCCAGGACAAGGTCGGTACCTGCGACATCCGGCCGGGCCGCAGGCCGCGGGGTCCCGACCTGCTCGCCTACGTCCAGGACTACCGTGACCGCGCTGGTGTCGTAGAGAGTGAGCCGTCATGAGCCATCGACTGTCGGGGCCCCTGCACGACGTGAGCGCCGACGCCGGATATGCCGCTCCGCCGCCTCGGATGGGGTTCTTCACCGACACCAGCATCTGCATCGGCTGCAAGGCGTGCGAGGTCGCCTGCAAGCAGTGGAACGGCGTGCCCGAGGACGGGCTCCTGCTGACCGGGATGTCGTACGACAACACGCAGCAGCTCGACGCGAACAGCTGGCGCCACGTCGCCTTCGTCGAGCAGTCCGCGCCGATCGCGCCGGTGCTCGAGCCCGCGGGTGCGCCGGCACCTGCTGCGCGACCGCCCACCGATCTCGGGATGCCGACGATCGGGCCGAACGACCCGCAGGGCACGACGACCAACGACGGCGACGTCCGATGGCTGATGTCGTCCGACGTCTGCAAGCACTGCACGCACGCGGCCTGTCTCGACGTGTGCCCGACCGGGGCGCTGTTCCGTACCGAGTTCGGGACGGTCGTCGTCCAGGCTGACGTGTGCAACGGCTGCGGCTACTGCGTCCCCGCGTGTCCGTACGGCGTGATCGACAGGCGCGAGGAGGACGGTCGCGTCTTCAAGTGCACCCTGTGTTACGACCGGCTGAAGGTGGGCGAGGAGCCGGCGTGCGCGAAGGCGTGCCCGACGCAGTCGATCCAGTTCGGCGAGCTCGACGAGCTCCGCGAGCGCGCCGACCGGCGGGTTGCCGAGCTGCACGAGAAGGGCGTCGACGTCGCACGCCTGTACGGCCGCGACCCCGAGGACGGCGTCGGCGGCGACGGGGCGTTCTTCTTGCTGCTCGACGAGCCGGAGGTGTACGGACTGCCGCCCGACCCGGTCGTGACGACGCGCGACCTGCCCGACATCTGGCGACACGTCGGTGCCGCCGCGATGACCCTGTTCGGCGTCGGGGCGGCCGTGTTCCTGGGACGGCGCCGATGAAAGAGCAGCGGCTCGTCCCCGATGCCGAGTTCCGCTCGTACTACGGCCGCCCGATCCTCAAGCCGCCGGTCTGGAAGCAGCCCGACGTCCCGCTCTACCTCTTCCTGGGCGGGCTGGCGGGCTCGTCGGCGGTACTGGCCGAGGGCGCCGCCCTGACCGGGCGTCCGGCCTTGCAGCGGGTAGCGCGCATCGCGTCGGCGGGCGGCGCGGCGCTCGGGACCGTTGCCCTCATCCACGACCTCGGACGCCCGGAGCGCTTCTTGAGCATGCTCCGCGTGTTCAAGCCGACGTCACCGTTGTCCGTCGGGTCCTGGATCCTGTCCCCGTTCGCCGCCTTCTCCTCGGCGGCGCTCGCCTCCGACCTCACGGGTGTGATGCCGCGGCTCGGGCGCCTCGCCGGTGTCGGCGCGGCGACGCTCGGTCCGCCGCTGGTGACCTACACCGGGGCGCTGCTCTGCAACACCGCCGTGCCCGCCTGGCACGAGGGCTACCGCGAGATGCCCTTCCTGTTCGCTGGCAGCGGGATGGCCGCCGCCGGCGGTCTGGGGATGATCGCGACGCCGCCCGACCAGGCCGGTCCGGCCCGCCGGATGGCGGTGCTCGGGGCGGCAGTCGAGCTGGTGGCCAGCGAACGCATCCAGGACCGCCTCGGCATGCTGGCCGAGCCCTACCAGCAGGGCCGGCCCGGGATCTTCATGCGGACCGCCCGCAGGCTCACGATGACCGGGCTGGTCGGCTCCGCGCTGGGCGGGCGATCACGGGCACTGTCCGTCGCCTCCGGTCTGGCGTACCTGTCGGCGTCGCTGTTCACCCGGTTTGGCGTCTTCCAGGCGGGGCTTGCGTCGGCCAAGGACCCCAAATACACGGTGGTGCCGCAGCGTGAGCGGGTCGAGCGCAGGCAGGACGCTGCCCGTACTGTTCCCGTGTGACGACCACGACCCCAGCTGTCCGCCTCACGTCGCTGGCCGCCGGTGGCGGCTGCGCCTGCAAGGTGCCCCCCGGCGAGCTCGAGCAGCTTCTGACGAGCCTCCCGAGACCT
>JAWWPH010000551.1:0-4122 GCA_033850875.1 Nocardioidaceae bacterium
CGAGTGGGCGCGAAAGTCGGGTCGAGCGGGCGCGAAAGGCCGGAAAGCTCACCCGGTCGGCGCGGACGCGAGGAGTCAGGACGCTCCCGATCTCTGGGCGGAAACTGTTCGACCCCCGGGCGGAAGCTACCTGACCCCTCGGCGGAGGGGGTTCAGACGAAGGTGGGGTACGTCGGCAGCGGGAACGGGCCGTCGGCAGCCTCGCGGGCGCGCTCGTAGCCATGCCCGATCTCGATCAGCGACGGCTCGCTTCTCGCCGTCCCCCAGAACGTCACCGCTACCGGCAACCCGTGCGTCACCTCGGCGGGCACAGTCAAGAGCGGGTAGCCGGCCATCGCCGCCGGCTGGCTCGCGCTGCCGGCAAGCCGCTCGGAATTGACCAGGTCGATCGCCGGTGCCGGTGACGTCGCCGGCGTGACGAGAGCGTCGAGGTTGTGCGCGGCGAGCACCTTGTCGATCCCCTCGTCGCGGCCGTGTTTGAGGCACGAGGTACGGGCAGCCACATACTCCTCCGAGCCGACGCCGGGTACGTCCAGGGCGGCCTCGAAGAAGGACTGGCCGAAGTACGCGAGCTCCTCGGTAGCGTGCGTGCGGTTGTACTCGACGAGCGCCTCGAGCGAACGCGGCACCCCCTCGGGCCTCGTGGCGAGGTACTCGCCCAGTCCGTGCCGCAGCTCGCTCAACAGCACCAACAACTCCTCGTCGAACCCGTAGCCGTCCATCGAGTCCAGGTTGGTCTCGTCCACGATGACTGCGCCCTCCGCCGACAGCAGTGACAGCGCACGCTCGGCAGCGGCATCGGCGTGTCGGCTGTACCCCCAGAAGTCCCGGCGTGGCACCCCGATCCGTTTGCCGGCGAGGCGCCCCGACGTCGCATGCGAGGCGTAGTCGACGCCGTCGTCGGCCAGCACCGACAGCAGTGCGGCAGCCTCCCGTACCGACGCCGTCATCGGCCCGACGGTGTCCTGTGAGGCGGAGATCGGTACGACGCCCTGGGTCGGCGTCACACCGACCGTGGGCTTGAGACCGACGCAGCCGTTGAACGCGGCAGGACACGTGATCGAGCCATCGGTCTCGGTACCGACGCTGAGCCGCACCAGGCCCGCTGCCACGGCCGCCCCACTCCCGGAGCTGGACCCACCCGCGGACCTGTTGAGCGCGTACGGGTTGCGGGTGAGTCCCCCGTATGCGCTCCAACCCGAGGATGAGTGCCGGTCACGGAGATTGGCCCATTCGCTCAGGTTGGTCTTGCCCACGACGACGAGGCCGGCCGAGCGCATCCTCCTCACCACGGCGGCGTCGGCACTCGGCGGACGCTCGGCCAGAGCCAGAGATCCCGCAGTAGTGAGGAGATCGACGGTGTCGATGTTGTCCTTCACGAGGATGCACTGCCCGTGCAACGGGCTCCGGACGTGGCCGTCGGCCAGCTCGCGGTCCGCCTGGTCGGCCTCCTGGAGCGCCGCGGTGTTGACGGTACAGACCGCGTTGGTGAGGCGATCGACCTCTTCGATCAGGGCAAGGGCGTTCTCAGCGGCCTCACGAGCAGAAGTCATAGCGAATGATGGCATTAACGGGATCGAGGTCGTCGGCTGGCCGCGTGCCGGGCGGCGCGTCCAGGGCACCTGGTGGCGGAATTTGGCCGCCTCCTCGCCACGCTGGTAGCCTTAGAGGTCGCTGTGATGGTGGTACGACGCCGCCGGCGCTCCATCCGACCCCCGACCTCAAGAGGCTCTGCTCAGTGGCAAACATCAAGTCCCAGATCAAGCGAAACCGGCAGAACGAACAGGCACGCGAGCGCAACAAGGCCGTCAAGTCCGCGCTCAAGACCTCGGTCCGCCGCTTCCGCGAGGCTGCAGAGACCGGCGACGCCGAAGCTGCGCGGCAGCTCGCGACCACCGCGAGCCGCAAGCTGGACAAGGCTGTCTCGGCGGGCGTCATCCACAAGAACCAGGCCGCGAACAAGAAGTCGTCGATCGCCAAGCGCTCCGCCACGCTCTGAGTCGCCGTACAGACGGGCGCTCCGCCTCGCACTGAGTCGCCGTCTCGCCAAGCGCTCCGCCTCGCACTGAGTCGTCGTCTCGACGGGCGCGAAGCTGGTTGCACGCCGATGCGTTTTGTAGCGCGACGGTCCAGCCCGGCCAGCCGTCGTCTCTCCCCTGACGTCAGCAGCCTTCACCTCGGCTCCTCAGCAGCCGGCCGTCCTGCGACGAGGCGCACCCGCTCGCCGCTGGCCTCAGGTCAGCTCTCGGGACCGCACCACGGATATCACCAGGCGCTCACAGGCCCACTCACGGTCTCCAGCCGCGCCCTTGACGTCGGCATCGGCCTTCGCGGCGGCCTGGATGGCTGTGGCCAGGCCCCGGCTCGACCAGCCGCGTGACGACGCGGCAAGCGTTCTCAGCTTCCAGACCGGTACGCCGACTTCCCGCGCCAGGTCGCCGTCTCGGAGGCCTCGCGGCGCCGACACGAAGCGGGCCAGGCCACGCAGGCCGCTGGCCACCGCGCTGGTGACCAACACCGGGTCCACCTTGGCCGCGAACGCCCATCGAAGCTGCTCGAGCGCCTCGGCGCCCTTCCCGGCGAGAGCGGCGTCCGCGACTGCGAACCCCTTCACCTCCGCACGCCCGCCGAAGTACTTCCTGACCAGCTCCTCGGTGACCGGCTCGCCCTGGCAGTCACCGGCCAGCTGGTCCGCCGCACCGGCCAGGGCGCGAAGGTCGTCACCCACGGCATCGACCAGAGCTGACGCCGCGGGCTCGCCGATCCGAGCGGAATGTCGTCTGAACTCGGCAACCACCCAGGCCGGCAGCTCCCACCTCTTCAACGGCGCGGCGACGACTTCGGTCGCGCCCGCCTTGCGCAACCGGTCGAGCACCGCCTTGCCTTTGATGCCGCCGGTGTGATGCAGCACCAGAGCCACGTCACTCGCCGGCGCCTCCACGTACGCGACCAGGGCCTCTGCGGCCGCGTCGGGGAGACTCTCCAACTCCCGGACGACGACGCAGCGAAGCGAGGCGAACAGTGAGGGGCTGGTGATCTCGGCCAGGGCTCCGGGCCCCAAGTCGGCGGCCCAGAGCTCGGAGATGTCGGCGTCGGCGTCGGCCGCACGGACCGCGGAGCGCACGCCGTCGATAGTGCGCTCGGCCACGAACTCGTTGGGACCGGTGACGAGCAGCGTTGTGCCCAGCACCCGGTCAGCGGCCACCGTCTCCATTGGCGAAAGCATGCCACGGCCGTCCGACAGTTCAGTCGCGACCGATTGCCCAGCTTCCCGCGGTGGATTCGGGCGCGGGGTGGGTACCGGCTGTTCGGCCGACCGCGGCGCTGGCAACTGAGTCGCCCGCCGTCGGCGGACCCGTACGGACGACGCGCCGGCCGTGAGCTTCACGGTTCACCCCGGCCAGTCCACTCACAGAAGGATCACGAATGCCAACACGTAACGCACGTACGACCTGGAACGGCGGCCTCCAGGACGGCTCCGGTCAGGTCGAGCTCAGCAGCTCCAAGCTGGCCACCTTCGACGTCTCCTTCCCCAAGCGAACGGCCGACGACGCCAACGGCAGCACCAGCCCCGAGGAACTGATCGCGGCAGCTCACTCGTCCTGCTTCGCCATGCAGCTCTCCGGGAACATCGCCAGCGCGGGCGGTACGCCCAAGACGCTCGACGTCCAAGCGGCCGTCGAACTCGGCCCGGACAAAGACCGTGGCGGCTTAATGCTGACCGGGATCCGGCTCACCGTTCGCGGCGACGTCGAGGATCTTGACGCCGACGGATTCGTGGCAGCAGCACAGGCCGCCAAGGAGGGCTGCCCGGTCAGCAAGGCGCTTGCCGGAGTCGACATCAGCCTCGACGCATCGTTGTACTGAGTCACCACCACACCTGCGGGCCGCACGTCGCAAAATGAGCACTTCCCCGACGTGCGGCCGCTAGTGGACCAGCGCGCCGACGAACGCGATCACTGCCAAGACGATCAGCGACCCGGTGAGCACAGGGGGCACCAGACTGAACGGCAACGGTTCCCCTCGCCGGATGGCCACCTCGAGCCGGCGCCAGCGCCAGTAGCAGCTGGCCGCGGTGAACAGGCCGAGGGCGTACAGCCCGGACCCGATCACCACGACCAG
>JAWWPH010000482.1:0-4505 GCA_033850875.1 Nocardioidaceae bacterium
TCGGCGCGGCGGGTTATCGTCGGGACATGCCCGAGTCGCCCGTCCAGCAGCCGCCTCCAGTGCAGAAGCTGCGCATCCGGTACGCCAAGCGGGGCAGGCTCAGGTTCACCAGCCACCGTGACTTCGGGCGCGCGTTCGAGCGTGCCGTCCGGCGGGCGGGGCTGCCCATCGCGTACTCCTCGGGGTTCAGCCCACACCCCCGTATTTCGTACGCCAACGCCTCACCGACGGGAGCGGCCAGCGAAGCCGAGTACCTGGAGATCGGCGTCACGAGGCCCTGCGACCCCGACGACGTCCGTACGGCGCTCGACGAGGCCCTGCCGCCGGGCCTCGACATCCTCGACGTCGTCGTGGCGGGCAAAGGAGCCCTGTCCGACCGGCTGGAGGCGGGTCGGTGGCGGATCACCCTTACCGGCATCCCGGTCGCCCGGGCGCGGGACGCCGTCGGGTGTTTCCTCGCGAGGGACGCGATCGAGGTCACCCGGATGACCAAGGGCGGCCTGCGGACATTCGACTGCCGATCCGCCGTCGTGTCACTCTCAGTGCTCGCCAACACCGACTCAGCCGACGAGTGTGCGATACTGGACGTGGTTGTCCGGCACGGTACGCCCGCCGTACGACCCGACGACATCCTCGCCGGTCTCCGTCAGGTGGCCGACCTCGCCGCCTCGGTTCCGCCTTTGCAGAGCCGGATTGCGCAGGGTCCACTCGATCCGGAGACAGGCCACGTGGGTGACCCGTTCGGTGCAGATCGCGACGCAGCCCGAGAGGAGCTGCGACCGCTGACCGGCCGGCCGGATCTCCCGACGTGACGTGCAGACGGAAGGTGCCGCCGTCGCTTCGATGGACGCCCCGGTCCGCAGGACCGGATGCAGCCGAGAAGCGTGACCGCGAACTTATGGAGAAGCGGGTCTCAGCACGACCGCGCGCCACAACCGAATCGCCTCAGCGCGGCGCTTGCGCCCGGAGGCCTACGAGGAGCACACATGCTCGACGACGACAACACCACATCGACACCCGACAACACCGAACCGGCGACTCCGCCCGGCCGCCGTCCTCGGCGTCGCGCGGCCAGCAGGCCGGCCGGACCGCCGGCGGCATCGGCCGCCACGCGTCCGCCGACCGCGCAGTCGCCACGAGAGGGTTCAGCGCCGACGGGTCCCGCGGACCCGACGCCGACCATGGCCGCAGAGCCCACCCCCGCCGCAGCGGCCGACGCTGCCGAGGGGCCATCCCTGCGGTCGGGACAAGCCGCCGCTGAGCCGTCGGCTGAGCCCGGCGACGCGTCCGAAGCACCGGCCCGCCCGGTCCGGGCGAAGCGGTCACGCCGCAAGGCTGCCGCAGCCGAACCTCCGGTCGCTACCGTCACCGACCCCCTCCATCTCACAGCCGCTACCGACGCCGGCGGCACGGACAGCAGCGGATCTGGCGACACGCCGGTCGGGGACGTCCGTACGGACGGCTCGGGCGACGCCGCTGTCGAGGACGTGCGTGACGACCGGCCGCCGTCGCGGCGCGGGCGACGCTCGGCATCGGCGCCGGTAGCCGCACCGGAGCCAACCCCGGTAGCGTCGACCGACACCGCTGCGCCCGACCCGGACGAGGCACTCGAGGGCGCCGTCGAGTTACGAGACGGCGCGCCCGGCCGTCCTACCGGTCCGGCGGCGGTCAACCCGGTCCCGCTTCTCTTCCAGCCGCCCGACCCTGCTGCCCTCCCGTCGGGTACCGCCGCCCGATCAGGCGCAACGACCACCGAGGACGAGCCCGACGGCGCGGAAGCCCACAGCGAGCCGACCGCCTCGGAAACCAGCGCCGACGCCGCCGGAAAGGACGACGCCGAAGGTGGCGGGCGTCGGCGCCGATCACGCGGCGGTCGCAAGCGCGGCGGAGGCAAGGCCTCCGGCGATAACGACACGGCCTCAGCCGACTCAGGCGACACCCCCTCCGTGGAGGCCAGCCCGGCCGACTCGTCCAGCCCCGACTCCGACGCAGACAGCGGGCGCAACGGCGAGGAGGGCGCGTCGTCGCACCGGCGTCGTCGCCGCCGGCGCGGCGGGGAGGACTCCGCTGACGGAGCAGACGACGCGACTCCGACGACCGTGCGGGTGCGCACGCCGCGCGCGAAGAAGGAGACCATCACCAGCGTCGAGGGCTCGACCCGTATCGAGGCGAAGAAGCAGCGCCGCCGCGAGGGTCGTGAGGCCGGCCGCCGCCGTCCGCCGATCCTGAGCGAGTCCGAGTTCCTGGCCCGCCGGGAGTCTGTCGAGCGGGTGATGGCCATCCGGCAGCGCGCCGACATGACGCAGATCGCGGTACTCGAGGACGGCGTCCTGGTCGAGCATTATGTCGCCCTCGACTCCCAGAGCTCGCTCATCGGCAACGTCTACATCGGCCGCGTCCAGAACGTGCTCCCGAGCATGGAGGCGGCGTTCATCGACATCGGCAAGGGCCGCAACGCGGTCCTGTACGCCGGCGAGGTCAACTGGGACGTGCTCGGCGGCACCAACCAGCCCCGGCGCATCGAGAACGCCCTCAAGCCGGGACAGACCGTCCTCGTCCAGGTGAGCAAGGACCCGGTCGGCCACAAGGGCGCCCGGCTGACCAGCCAGATCAGCCTGCCCGGCCGCTACCTCGTGTACGTGCCCGCCGGTGGCACGAGCGGTATCAGCCGCAAGCTCGCCGACACCGAGCGCACCCGGCTGAAGACACTGATCTCCGACATCGTCCCCGACGGGGCCGGTGTCATCATCCGTACCGCCGCCGAGGGCGCCAGCGAGGAGGAGCTGACCCGCGACGTCACGCGGCTCACCGCCCGCTGGGAGGACATCGAGAAGAAGGTCAAGGCCGGGCAGGCTCCGGCGCTCGTCTACGGCGAGCCCGACACCACCATCCGGGTCGTGCGCGATCTCTTCACCGAGGACTTCACCAAGCTGGTCATCTCCGGTGACGACGCCTGGGACATGGTCAACGCGTACGTCCAGCATGTCGCGCCGGACCTGATGGACCGGATCGAGCGCTTCGAGGGCGACGGCGACATCTTCTCCGAGCTGCGCATCGACGAGCAGATCGCCAAGGCGCTGGAGCGCAAGGTGTGGCTCCCGTCCGGAGGCTCGCTGGTCATCGACCGTACCGAGGCCATGACCGTCGTCGACGTCAACACCGGCAAGTTCACCGGGTCAGGCGGCAACCTCGAACAGACCGTCACCAAGAACAACCTCGAGGCGGCCGAGGAGATCGTCCGCCAGCTGAGGCTCCGCGACATCGGCGGCATCATCGTGATCGACTTCATCGACATGGTGCTCGAGGACAACCGCGACCTGGTCTTGCGAAGGCTCGTCGAGTGCCTGGGCCGCGACCGCACGCGCCACCAGGTCGCCGAGGTCACCTCACTGGGGCTGGTACAGATGACGCGCAAGCGGATCAGTACGGGCCTGATCGAGGCGTTCAGCCACCCGTGTGACGTCTGCCAGGGCAGGGGTGTCGTCATCGAGCAGGAGCCGGTCGTGGGGCACAAGTCCGAGGAGTCGCACCGGTCCTCGTCGGGCTCGGCCTCGAGCGGCTCGCCGCGCGGTTCGAAGCGTTCGAGCAACCGCCGTCGGGGCGGCAAGTCCAGCGGTGGCGACGACGACGCCGCCCAGCCGGTGGCCGCTGCGTCGACGGAGGTTGCTCAGGCAGCCGCCGAGCCGGCCGATACGCATGAACCGCCGGCCGCGGCTGATCCTGCGGGGCCGGCCGACTCCTCCGCTGCGACGCCCGACCGAAACGGAGCTCACGGCTCTCCGGGTGCCGATGCAGCAGCTGTTTTGACCGACGTGACGGTCGGTCCGTAGACTGGACAGTCGGCGTGCAGACAATGCCCGCCATCCCGGGTCCTACGGCACCGGATGGCCAGGGCACCGGAATTCGGCACGTAGTCAGGTACCTACCAGGAGAGTGAGTCCGCGGTGTACGCGATCGTGCGCAGTGGCGGCGGCCAGCAGAAGGTCGCGGTCGGCGACGTCATAGAGATCGACCAGCTCGGTCCGCAGCCCGGCGACAGCGTCTCGCTGCCGGTCGTGCTGGTCGTCGACGGCTCCACGGTCACCACCGACGCCGACGAGCTCGCCAAGGTCGACGTTCAGGCCGAGGTCGTCGGACCGAGCAAGGGTCCGAAGATCCACATCATGAAGTTCAAGAACAAGACGGGCTACCGCAGACGACAGGGCCACCGTCAGCACTACACGCAGGTCAAAGTGACCGCGATCACCACGAACTGATCCGAGGACGAGGTCATGGCACACAAGAAGGGCGGCGGCTCCTCACACAACGGCCGCGACAGCAACGCACAGCGTCTCGGGGTCAAGCGGTACGGCGGCCAGGTGGTCAACGCGGGAGAGATCATCGTCCGTCAGCGCGGCACGCACTTCCACCCCGGTACCAACGTCGGCCGCGGTGGTGACGACACCCTGTTCGCGCTGGTCTCGGGCAACGTCGAGTTCGGCACCAGCCGGGGTCGTCGGGTCGTC
>JAWWPH010000492.1:0-4318 GCA_033850875.1 Nocardioidaceae bacterium
CGCGAAGTCGGCGGCGTCAGCCTTCCTGTCACGCTCAAGTGAGGCAGCTTTCGCGGTCATCAGCGCGGCCTTCATTGCCACCTTCTCGGTGGTGGCCACCGCCTCGGCGACATGCTCGGCTTCGCGCTCAGCAGCCATGTCGGTTCGCGCCCCGGCGACGACTGCCTCCGCAGCGGCGAAAACCGAAGCAGCAGCAATCGACGGTCCTGAGAACACCTTTGGGTCAGAGGCCCGCGGGGGTAGCTGCGTGCTCACGGCGTCCAGCCATGGGTTGTGGCTTCTGCTGCGGGCAAGCAAAGCGGCTAGGGCCTCCGCGTGCTGCCGTGTGAGGATAAGTACGACGGGCTCGTCGTCATTGGCGCGTGCGCCTGGCGATCCGGCGGTGCCCATAGTGCCCACTATGCACACCCTCCGGCGGAAGACGCATTGGCGCGCGGAGGGGCCGCGATGGAGTGCGCAATGGACTTCGCTGCACTCTGGAGCGCATCGGTCTCTTCCCAGGCGTCATGCTCGAGACTCTTTGCTCTGGCTGCGGCCTCCTGCGCCAAGGAGGCGGCGCCCCTGGCACGCGCGTCAGTTTCGATTGCGACCTGACGAGCAGTCGACGTGGCAGTGGCCTGAACGGAGGCTGCCACCGCAGCGACCTCGGTTTCGAACGCGAGGGCCGCAGCCGAGACCGTCGCCGCGACGCCGGCAGCGGCGGCAGTGACGGCGCTGGCCACACAGACCGCCTCGGCTGCAGTGTCGTCGGCAGCCGCGACGGCAGCAGCCTTGACGATCACCGCTAGTCGAACGGCGGCCTGAGCCGACTCGCGTTCGGTGCCCGACGGGTTCGCGGCAGCGACGACCATGGCCGCCCGTGAGGCGGCATCGGTCACCTCGACTGCCCGTGCATCAGCTCGTGCCTGCATCGCCATGACGGTTCGAGCCGCGTCGTTGGCTACGGCTTCGGCGGCCACGGCCGCGGCGATCGCTCTAGCTTGTCGAGCTGCCTCGGCTGCCTCGGCCGCTGTCGCAGCGGCGACTGCCACCGCCTCAGCGGCAACGGTCACAGCCCTGGCCGCCTCATCGGCTTGGGCGTCCAGCGCGATGGCGACCGCCTCGGCCACCACGGCCGCCGCCACGGCGGATTTGTCAGATCCCAGGTCAGGGGCCATCGGGCTCAAGTCCGAGGCGTAGCCGGAGAACGGTTCGAAGCCGCCGCCGTGGCTCTGGCCGACGCCGGTAACCACCGCAAGAATGTCGGATTTCAAGAAGCGCCGGTGTCCACCTGGCGTTCGAAATGAGTTGAGCTTGCCGGCTTTCGCCCAACGGGTCACGGTCTTCGGGTCCACATACAATATAGCCGCGACCTGGGCAGGGGACAGCAGCGCATCCGACTCGATGAATTGGGCGTCCACGGCGACCTCCTGACGGAGTTGAAATGGACGAGTTCCAACCCCTGAAAGTGCTGCACCTTGAGCATAGGCCCGCCAGGGGAGTTTTGTTGCATCCCTGGGTTCTCACGAAGATAGTCGTCCCGTCTGGGATAGTTCAAAGCCTCGAGTCGCACCCACGGCGGCACCAGACGGTGGAAAGAGTCGCCACGGCGCTGCGCCGTCTTGGGACCCTCGCTGGCCGGACACTGTCGGGGTCGCTGGGCAACAATCGTTGGCCGGCCACCTCACTGAGGGATTTCGGTGGCCGGTCTCACCATGGCTGGTGCCCCTCTGGGTGGCGCTTGACGGGATCTGCGTCCCCTTTGTCCACAAGCTGTCCGGATTCGTCATTCTCACATCTGAAAAAGCTCCGTACCGTCGAGATCGAGCGACCTCCGGGGCAGACACGACGAAAGAAGGTGTCTCGCACCGACCGGCCCCGACCTTACCTCGGGGGAGTCGCCGCACAGCATGGTCAGCTATAGGAGGGACTCGGGAATATGAACGCTTATCCTGCCCGATTGGAGAGTCGACTCGACCCGAAACTCTCGCGGTGGTTGTGGCTGGTGAAGTGGCTGCTTCTGATCCCGCACTTCATCAGCTTGTTCTTTTTGTCGATCGCATTCGCTCTCGTTACGGTGATGGCCTTCTTCGCGATCCTCGTCACCGGACGATATCCACGCTCGCTGTTCGACTTCAATGTCGGGGTCTTGCGCTGGGGATGGCGGGTCTCTTACTACGGTTACAGCGCTTTGGGAACCGACCGCTACCCACCGTTCACCCTCGGCGTCGTCCCCGAGTACCCGGCGACCCTGGAGGTGGAGTATCCCGAGCGACTCTCTCGGGGCCTGGTCCTGGTCAAGTGGTGGCTGTTGGCAATCCCGCACTACGTCATCACTGGCGTCTTCGTCGGCGGAGGAACGTGGCTGGCTTCGCGTTCCGGTGACTGGGAGTGGGGCGGAGGAGGTCTGGTGGGGCTGCTCGTCTTGGTGGCGGCGGTCATCCTCGCGGTCACCGGGAGCTATCCGCGGCCGCTGCTGGACTTCATCTTGGGAATGAACCGGTGGGTGCTCCGCCTTATCGCGTACGCAGGCCTTATGACCGACACGTACCCCCCGTTCCGACTCGACATGGGTGAGAGCGACCCCGGCGTGCCGTCCGCTACGCAGACCAACCCAACGCCTAGCCCGCTTGTCCCGCCGGCTGCGCAGCCGCAACCAATGTGACCATCCGGCTCGCTGACCGGCACAGGTCCAGGGCTCATGGAGGGCGGGCGCTCTCGTCGCGATCTCGGGTGTTCAGGCACATTGGCTGAAGGTGCGCTCGACCTTTCGGCAGTCGCGACGGTTTCCATGGACGCCACGCCTGCAGCGGGGCAAGCTGGCAATGAATCGCTCTGCGACGCCTTGTGACCCGTTCCCTATGTCCCCTTAGTTGTCCGAAATCGTCGTTCTCATAGGCCGGCGTGGCCTCTAGCGTGAGAAGTGGAGATGGTCATCCTGCGGAGCGGTGCCTACTCGCTGCACTTTCTCAAGACGAGCGATCGCCGCTTCCACGTCCAAGGCGAAACGCACCGTGGGGCACCCTGAGGGCGCTCATCGCGGCTCGTTCGCCTCCGCCTGACCAGCACTCATCTAGGAGTCCTTGTGGAGCGTCTTGCTCGACTCGTCATGCATCACCGCCGGATCGTCAGCGCGCTCTGGTTGGCTCTGTTCCTCGGTGGCCTGCTCTCCGCCACCCAGCTCAGCAGCAGGTGGTCCCTCGACTTCTCGCTGCCGGGTCAGCCGGGCGACAACGCCGAGCACCAGCTCATCAAGACGTACGGAGTCAGCACGTTCGACACCTACGTCGCCGTGGTGACAGTGCCGGGCGGCCAAACAGTGAAGGCTGCACAGCAAGCAGTTGAGAGGGTTTTCGCCGCCGGGGTTGCCGCGGTGCCGAACGTGAAGCTGCGCATGGTGGACTTCGCGAGCACGGGGGATCCAGCTTTTGTGACCGATGATGGGCGTACGACATACGCCTTGATCCAGGCTCCGATCCCGGTGAAGGCCGGTCCCTACGTAGAGGCTCAGCTCGACCCGGCAATGTCCAAAGCGGCCGCGGCCGAAGGCTTCAAGAGCGGTCTGACGTCGAACGGTCTGCTGGCCGCGGGCGGCGACAGCGGAGGTACCGGGGTGCTGGCAGAGACGCTGCTCGGCGGTGCGGGAGCTCTGCTGGTGCTGATCTTCGTGTTCGCGTCGTTCCTCGCGCTCTTGCCGCTGCTCATCGCCGCGGTGTCCATCTTGTCGACGTTCATCTTGGTGCTGGGCCTGACGACGTTCACCGACGTCAACATCATCGTCCAGTACCTGATCGCGCTCATCGGGCTCGGCGTGGCCATCGACTACTCGCTGCTCCTGGTGTCGCGTTGGCGAGAGGAACGAGCGCACGGCCGGACCAATGAGCAGGCCGTTGTCGTCGCCATGAAGACCGCCGGTCATGCAGTGTTCGCGTCTGGAGTCACCGTCGCCATCAGCCTGCTCGCACTGCTCGTCGTTCCCGTGCCCGCCCTACGCAGCATGGGGGTCGCGGGTCTCCTCATCCCGCTCGTGAGCGTGTCCGCCGTCCTCACGTTGCTACCCGCGCTCTTGTCGAGCGTCGGGCCGCGCATCGACTTCCCGCGCATCCGCAAAGAAGGCGCAGCGTCGCGCAGCTGGTCGGCATGGGCGCGCCTCATCGTTCGACATCGCGCCGTCGCGGCGACGGTAGCCCTGGCCGTGCTCGCCTTGCTGATCATCCCGGTGTTCGGACTCAAGATCGGTCAGTCGGGCATCGACTCACTGGCGCGCAGTGGCCCTCGCTACGACGCCTTGCAGACCCTGACCAAAGGCGGAGTCGGTACCGGTGTCCTCAGCCCCATC